>JAPPKI010000037.1:0-6682 GCA_028820035.1 bacterium
GATGGAATACGACGATGACGGAATTACCATTGAAAAGGACGGAGTTCCTCAACGCGTGTCATTCAACGACATCGCCAAGGCCAGGACCGTCTTTGAATGGGGTCCAATGCCAAAGAAGCAGATCAAGGAGAAGAGCAGCCGATGAATCCTGACATGCTTGAAGCCCTCCAAGCCCTGGCCGCAGACAAGGGGATTTCGGTGGAGGCCCTGTTGGCGGCCCTGGCCGATGCCCTTGAATCGGCCTACAAGCGGATGCCCGACAGCGAGGAATATGCCTGGGTAACCATCAACCCCGAGACGGCCGACATCCAGGTATTCGCGCAAAAGCTGGATGAGGACGGCGAGCCCATCGGGGAGCCATTTGACGTGACTCCCGATGGTTTCGGCCGTATCGCCGCGCAGACGGCCAAGCAGGTCATGATGCAGCGGATTCGCGAGGTGGAGAGGGAGCTCAAGTACGAGGAATACGCTGGTCGGGAAGGCGACATCGTCACCGGGATCATTCAGCAGAATGATGCCCGCTACACCTTGTTGGACTTGGGCCGGGTGGAGGCCCTCTTGCCTCAGGCCGAGCAGGTGCCATTTGAGCGCCCCGACGCCAACAGCCGCCTCAAGGCCTACATCGTGGAAGTCCGGAAGACGGCCAAGGGCCCGCAAATCGTGGTCAGTCGCACCCATCCTGGGCTGATCAAGCGGCTGTTTGAGTTGGAAGTACCCGAGATCGCCGACGGGGTGGTGGAGATCAGGGCGTGTGCTCGGGAGCCGGGTCATCGCACCAAGATCGCGGTGTCGTCCAACGACACCAACGTAGATCCGGTAGGAGCCTGTGTGGGGGCCCGGGGGGCCCGGGTTCGCATGGTGGTCAACGAGTTGCGGGGGGAGAAGATCGACATCGTTCCCTTTGCCGATGACCCGTCCGATTTCGTGGCCAAGGCACTGTCTCCGGCCAAGATCAAGGAGGTCACCGTCGACGAGGAGTCCGGGGTGGCCGAGGTGGTGGTGCCCGACTACCAGCTCTCCCTGGCCATCGGCAAAGAAGGCCAGAATGCCCGGCTCTCTGCTCGGTTGACCGGATGGCGGATCGACATCAAGAGCGAGACCCAGCTCGCCCAAGAAGCTGCCTATGAGGACATGGATTGGGCTGAGGGAGAATGGGTGGTGGACGAGACAACTGGCGAGCAGGTATGGCGGCCAGCAGAGGGAGGACCCGCGCTGTCAGCTGAGGAGTGGGCCGCCGAGGGCACCGACGACACCCCTTCTGAGGAGAGGGCTGCCGAAGGAAGTGAGAACGTTCCCGTTGAGGAGGTGGGGGACGCTGCGGAGGGCGGTCCTCCCCCGGGGTAGTAGCCAGCGCTTCGGATTGACTTCGAAATCTGAAGGGCGGGCGTGAGACAATAAATTCCCGACCCAAATGGGTCGGCCGCGCACTGCGGACGGACTAAGAAAGAGCTTTTTGCCAGCAAAAATTCGGGTCTACGAGCTTGCCCGCGAGCTCGGCCTCACGAACAAGGAAACGCTTGACCTCTGCGTCACGCTGGGGATCGGCGTCAACAGCCACTCCTCAAGCATCGTGGATGCCCAAGCGGACCGCGTCCGCCGGCGAGCGCATCGTGATGGCCTGGTTCGGCCCCCTGAGCCCGAACCCGAGCCGGAGCCGGAACCTGAGCCGGAACCAGAACCTGTCGAGCCTGAGCCGGAACCAGAACCTGTCGAGCCTGAGCCGGAACCCGAGCCTGTCGAGCCTGAGCCGGCTGCGGCCGAAGTAGAGCCGGAACCAGAACCTGAGCCTGAGCCGGCTGCGGCCGAAGTAGAGCCGGAACCAGAACCTGAGCCCGAGCCGCCCAAGCCGACGCGGGTGGTTACCTCTAGTGGAGGGGTGCCTCCCCGCTCCCGTCCAGCAGAACCGTCGATTGTGCCTCCTCCCGATGCTCCGCCAGCACCGCCGCGTTCGGTGCCGAGGCCTGCGTCCGAACCGCCGGCTGCTCAGCTAGCCGCCTCTGCCCGGACCAGCCCCCCGCTCTCGCGTTCGGGCAAGCCGATTCCGCCGCCCCCCGGCCGGCCGCCGACGTCTTCTTCGGGCAAGCCCATTCCGCCGCCCCCCGGCCGGGGTGGGCGGGGCCCGGCACCGAGCCCCCGAAGAGGTCCTCGAGGCCCCATGCGGCCATCGGTTGGCACCCAAGGGCCAGGGGCCGGTTCACCAGGACGGTCTCCTGCGCCTCTAGCTGCCCGCGGTCCCGCTGGTGCGCTCGGTGCGCCCCCTAGTGGAACGGGAGCTCCAGGCGGCCGAGGTCGAGGCGGCCCCCAGCGTCCTCAACAGAGGCGGCGCAAGAGTCGGCGGCGTCGGCGGGTGGCTGAAGACCTCCAGCCCATGAACATCCCCGACTACACCCCAACGGACGCGGCTGCGCCCACTGGGGTGGTGGTAGTCGAGCGAGCATCGACGCCGTTGGAGGTGGGTCCGAAGCTGAATCAGACGGCTGCCGATGTGGTCCGCTTTTTGATGCAGCAGGGTGAGATGGTTACCGCCACCCAATCTCTGACTGACGACATGATCGAGCTGTTTGCTGCGGAGATCGGTGCCGAAGTACGGCTGGTAGATCCCGGCGAAGAGCAGGAGAACGAACTGCTCAAGCTGCTCGAAGCCGACTTCGAAGAGGAAGAGCCTGAAGACGGCAACCCAGTTCGGCCTCCGGTGATCACCGTTATGGGCCATGTGGACCACGGCAAGACCAAGCTGCTTGACCAGATTCGCAGCGCCAACGTGGCTGAAGGCGAAGCCGGCGGCATCACCCAGCACATTGGTGCCTATCAGGTGGAAAAAGACGGGCGAACGCTCACCTTCATCGACACTCCCGGCCACGCGGCATTCACGGCAATGCGGGCCCGGGGTGCCGACGCCACCGACATCGTGGTGCTGGTGGTGGCGGCCGACGACGGTGTGATGCCCCAGACCCTGGAGGCCATCAACCACGCTAGGGCCGCCGATGTGCCCATCGTGGTCGCTGTGAACAAGATCGACCGCAACAATGCCGACCCCAATCGGACCATGCAGCAGCTTTCTGAGCATGAATTGGTGCCAGAGCAGTGGGGAGGCGAGACCATCGTGGTTGAGGTCTCCGCCCTTCAGAACCTGGGGATCGACGACTTGCTCGAGCAACTGGCCGTGGTGGCCGAGGTGGAGGATCTGCGGGCCAACTCAGATGGTCGGGCTCGCGGCGTGGTGCTGGAGTCCAACTTGGATATCGGGCGTGGCCCGGTGGCCACTCTGTTGGTTCAGAACGGAACTTTGAAGCGAGGGGACCCAGTGGTTGCCGGAGCTTCCTGGGGACGGGCCCGGGCCCTGCTCGACGACCGCGGCAACCAGATTCAAGAGGCGCTGCCATCGAAGCCGGTGCAGGTGCTTGGACTTTCCGACGTGGCCAACGCCGGCGACTCCTTCGTGGTGGCCCCCAACGAGAAGGTGGCGGCCAAGGTCGCCCAGACACGCGAGCACTCTCAGCGCATTGCCAGCTTGGGCCGGGATGCCGCAGCCACTTCGGGCGGAGCGCGCCTAGAGGACATCTTCAGTCAGATCCAGGCGGGGGAGACTGCGACGCTGAACCTCATCGTCAAAGCCGATGTGAACGGATCGCTGGAAGCAGTGGTGGACAGTCTCCAGCGCCTCGGCCGCGACGAGGTGAAGCTGGCCTTTGTCCATCGGGGTGTGGGTGGAGTGACTGCCAACGACATCCAACTGGCTGCCGCGTCCAACGCCACCATCATCGGCTTCAACGTCAGACCCGATCGCAAGGCGAGGGAGCTGGCCGAACTCGAGAAGGTGGAGATCCGCACCTACGAGATCATCTACAACCTGATCGAGGATGTGGAGAACGCCATGGTGGGAATGCTGGCGCCGGAGTTCGAAGAGGTCGTCACCGGCGATGCCGAGGTGCGGGAAGTGTTCCGGATTCCCCGGGTGGGCGCGGTGGCCGGCTGCTACGTGCTCAACGGGGCCATCACTCGGGGCTCCAAGGTCCGGTTCCTGCGAGACGGTGCGGTCATCTGGCGGGGCACGGTGTCCTCTCTCAAGCGCTTCAAAGATGATGTGCGCGAAGTGCAGTCGGGATACGAGTGCGGTATCGGCCTGTCCGACTTCCAAGACCTCAAGCAGGGTGACGTCATCGAGACGTTCGAGGAGCGAGAAGTCGCCCGAGTCTGACGATGCATGTGCTTGCCGTGGTCTACGACTTGCACATACCCGGCTGTCGTTCGCTGAAAGAGCGACGTTCGGTGCTGCGCCCTGTCCTGTCGGGCGTAACCCGAAAATTCGGCGTCTCGGTGGCAGAGACCGGGCACACCGACCTCTGGCAGCGGGCTGAGGTGGGCGTGGCGGTGGTATCGGGGCAACCCAGCCAGTGCCGAACGCTCGCCGATGAGCTGGATCGCTATATGTGGTCGATTCCCGATATCGAAGTGGTGAGTTCCTCCTCCCACTGGCTGAACACAGACGAATAGCCGTGGCTCGCAATCGGGCGTCGCGACCCTCCCGCTACTCACGGTCAGCCCGGCTCGGCGAGCTGCTGCGAGAGATCGTGGCTTCTGAGCTGGCCCGCTTGGACGACGACCGCCTGGAGCTGGCCAGCATCACCGGGGTGGAAACCAGCGTCGAGTTGAGCCGGGCAACCGTGTTCATCAGCGCTGTGGACTAAGAGGCGGCCTCTGCGGGCCTCGAGGCCCTGGAGGAGCACCGTCTCCAACTCAAACAGGCGGTGGCCCGCTCAGCAGCGATGCGGAGAGTTCCCGACCTGGCGTTCGCCCTTGATCCGTCGATCTCGGCCGGCGAGCGAGTGGACCGAATTCTCCGCGACCTGGCTAACGAGGACGAAAGGTGAGCGCTTCCGACGGATTGGCGGTCTTCGACAAATGAGTGGGAGTGCCGTCGACGGATTGGCGGTTATCGACAAAGAGGCTGGGTGGACGTCCCATGACGTGGTGGCCAAGGCCCGGGGTGTCTTCGGCACCCGAAAAGTGGGGCACGCGGGCACGCTGGACCCCGATGCCACCGGGGTGCTGCTGTTGGGGGTTGGCCGTGCCACCAGGCTGTTGCGGTTTCTCACCCCGCTGCCCAAACAGTATGTGGGCGAATTGGTGCTTGGTGCCGAGACCACCACGCTGGATGCCGCCGGTGAGGTCACCGCGGTCCACGACATGTCTGGTGTGACCCCGGAGCAGGTGGCCGAAGCCGCATCAGGCTTCGTCGGCGACATATTGCAGATTCCACCAATGGTCTCCGCGGTGAGAGTCGGGGGCCGTCGGCTGCACGAGTTGGCCCGCGAAGGAGTCGAAGTCGAGCGGGAAGCCCGGCCGGTGACCGTCCATGAACTGGCGGTTGCCCCGATGGATGCTGACACCGGGGTTTACCGGATGGAGGTCACCTGCTCCTCGGGAACGTATATCCGCTCGTTGGCCGCCGACATCGGCACTGCCTTGGGGGGCGGCGGACATCTTCGGGCGTTGCGGCGAATAGCCATCGGTTCGTTTGCAGTCGACGATGCCCGGCCGGTGGACGCGCCGGTGCTCTTGACCATGGCGGAGGCCTTGCGGGACTACCCCGCGGTGTCGATCGACGAGGCTTTGGGCCAGAGAGTGGGGAGCGGACAGGTGTTGGCAGCCGATGAGCTGTCGGCGGAGGGAGAAGGTCCGTGGGCCGTGCTCGGACCACGAGGCCACCTCCTGGCCGTGTACGAGGCCCATCTCCCTGGCTTGGTCAAACCGGCAGTGGTAATCCCCCAGTGAGAGCCGGTGAGCTCGTCGTTGGCGTGACCGGGATTGTCCACTCTGAGGCTTCGCCCGCTACCGTGCAGAGCGGTGCAGGTCATCGAGGACTTTGGCGGCTTCGAAGGAATTGAGGAAACCGCGGCCAGTATCGGGGTGTACGACGGTGTCCATGTCGGACATCAGGCGGTGATCAATCAGCTTCTCTCCGAAGCGAATCGACTGGGTGTGGCCCCCGCAGTGGTCACGTTCGACCGCCATCCAGCACTGGTGTTGCGGCCGGAGAACGCCCCCAAGCTCCTGAATTCCCTCGATCAGAAGCTGGAGCTGCTTGATGCGGCCGGCATCGAATATGTGTACCTGATTGAGTTCTCTCCCGACCGAGCCCACACGATGCCGGAAGACTTTGTGCGCGAGGTGTTCGTGAAGAGGCTTCAGGTTCGGAGCGTGGTGGTGGGCGAAGACTTCCACTTCGGCCGGGCGCGTCTGGGAAACATCGACACGTTGCGGAAATTCGGCATGGAGATGGGTTTCGAGGTTCATGCGGTGAAGCTCCTTCATCATGATGACAAATGGCCTGAGCCGGTGTCCTCAACTGCGGTGCGCCGGGCGCTGGCCGGCGGAGATGTCCGCACGGCGGCGGCCATGCTGGGGCGATACCACGAGATCAGGGGCAAGGTGGTGCTGGGGGATCGGCGGGGGATGACCATCGGATTTCCCACCGCCAACATCCCGGTGTCCATGGCTATGGCCTGGCCCGCCGACGCGGTCTACGCCGGCTGGTACACCCGTCCCGACGGGTCCCGGTATATGGCAGCTATCAACATCGGCCGGCGGCCCACGTTCTACGAGCACGCCCAGCAATCTCTGCTGGAGGCGCATCTCCTGGATTTCGAGGGAGACCTCTACGGTGAGGAGGCCAGAGTCG
>JAPPKI010000037.1:6692-11513 GCA_028820035.1 bacterium
CGACGTTGCCTTGTCCCGGGAAATCTTGATGGCGGAACCTTCCCGCTGACTCGTATGGAGTTAGCTCTTTTCTCGGAAATTCCCGTACCTCGGCCGTGGCACCACGACAGCGAGCAGCTTCGGTATAAGGAGCTCATCCAGCAGGCAGTGCTGGCCGACCAACTCGGGTATCACAGCTTTTGGACGGTAGAGCACCACTTTCTGGAGGAGATGTCCCACAGCTCCAATCCCGAGGTGCTCTATGGGGCGGTGGCTGCGCTCACCGAGCAGATTCGATTGGGCTATGGCGTGCGCTTGACGCCCAAGCCCTACAACCACCCGGTTCGCAGCGCCGAGTCGGCCGCCACGCTGGATGTGATCAGCGGGGGGCGGGTGGAGTTTGGCACCGGCCGCTCCACTACCCGAGCTGAGCTCGAGGGATTCGGGATCGACCCCCGGGAGACCAGGGCCATGTGGGCTGAGGCGGTCGAGCACATCGCCGGCTGCTGGCTGAACGACGAGCATGAGTTCCAGGGTCAGTATTGGTCGATGCCCCGCCGCCGGGTTCTGCCCAAGCCGGTGCAGAAACCCCATCCTCCCCTGTGGGCCGCCACCGGCAGCCGCGAGACCCACCAGCTGGTGGGGGAGATGGGAATGGGCTTGCTGTCATTCAGTGCGGGAGTATCGCTGGAGGAGTTGGCCCTGCGGGTTGACCTGTACCGCGAGGCGGTGGAGGCCTGCCAGAATCCGGTGGGCGGCTATGTGAACGACCGGGTGGCCACCTTCGCCATGTTTCACTGCGCACCCACCACGGCCGAGGCCTACGAGAACGCCCGAGAATCGTTCTGGTGGTATCCCACGGTGGCATTCAAGCTGGTGGGCAGCGTGGCCGAGATGCTCCAGGAAGAAGGCGCCGATCTCGGCGACTGGAACTACTTGCGGTATCTCCCCGGAATGACCGCGGAAGCCGACTGGGACACCACATTCAGCATCGAGGACCTAGTGGAACAGGGCGTGGCCATAGCGGGTGACCCCGACCAGTGTATCGAGCTATGCCAGGGCTTCGCCGACCTCGGCGTCGACCTGCTGTTGTGCATGATGAACCCTTACGCCATCCCCCATGACAAGGTCATGGAGAGCCTTCGTCTCACCGCCACCTACGTGATGCCCGCCCTCAACCGCTGACTCGCATCAATGTGTTAGCGTCAAATTGCTCTCGAGAAAGGGAGAAGAATGAACGATTCACTGCAAACCAGAAAATTGTTGTTCGCATCTTTAGTTTTTGCCTTGCTATCCTTTGCGGCCAGTTTTCTTATATGGCCAATGCAAGTAATGCTGGCAGCGGACAGGTATGGTCCTCCTGGAACTGAGCCATTCGCTGCACTTTTTGCCGTAATTTGTATATTGGTATTTGCATCATGGGTTTCATTATTTGCTGCGTTTACCGGACGTAATTCCGAATCAAATGGTGTCAGCTTTTCTGGCTGGTCGGGATCAATATTGACCATCAATGGATTAACCTGTGCCTTTATTGTTGTCTTGGTTGGGTTTGTTTGGCGGGATTTAGACAGCATCGGCGCGGCTAGAGTATCCAGGGCCTTGATTGTGATTGCGTCCGTGCAGTTCTTTGTGGCACTAGTTACGGTTGTAAATCAGCTCAGCATCCGAACTCAGCCAGTTGCTCCCAGTGCGTTCGAAGACCCCGGAGATCAAGTAGAGCCCGAATAGCCACAATGCTGATACCCAAGTGAGGATGGGCAACTCCCGTGGTCAGTGTTGGCCACCGAGCAGGGCGTTGACTGCGGCTCTCGTAGGCATGGAGGGTTGAGCGCCGGGGGTGGCCACGGCGAGGGCGCCGGCGGCATTGGCGAAGCGGACGGCCTCAATAAGGGGGCGCTCTTCAGCCAGGGCAACGCCCAAGGCTCCGCAGAAGGCATCTCCTGCGCCGGTGGGATCCACCACGTCTGCGGGGTAGGGGGGAACCACAACCTCGCCCACTTGAGCTCCCCGGCTGCCCAAGGTGATGACCGTGTCGCATTGGCCTGTTTCCGGGCCGATCGCGTCGATCTGGACTTGCTCTGCTCGGTTCATCACCAAGACATCGGTGAGCGGCACGACGGCCTCGACGAGAAATGGGTCTACTGGAGCAGGGTTGAACACCACTGCGGTTCCCCCCGACCGGGCGGCCTGGGCGGCCCGCCGAGCCCCAGCCGCCCCCACTTCGCCTTGCAGCAACAGCACATCGGCGGCGGCGATGGCCTCCGCGGCAGCATCGGCATCGGCGGCCCCGGTGCTGGCGTTGGCCCCGGCGACAATGACGATGGAGACATCGGCCGGGGTGATGAGCGGCACCGCCGTGCCGGTGGGTTCCTCGGAGACGCGGACAAGACTGGTGTCCACACCGCTGCTTTTGAGCACCGACAGCAGCCAGCGGCCCCGGTCGTCGTCGCCTACACAACCCACCATGTGCGCCTCGGCCCCAAGGCGGGCCGCAGCCGTTGCCTGGTTAGCCCCCTTGCCCCCGGAGAACGCTTCAAATCGCTGGGCCCTCAACGTCTCGTCTGGGCCCGGAAGCCGGTCCAACCAAATGGCCAGGTCGTAGTTGAGGCTTCCGAAGGACACCACCTTCATGGCTTCAGTATCCCTCACAACGCTCAGGTAGGTGTTTTGGTCCTTGGGGTGGTAGCTTGAACGGGTCCCCCGGGCATAGGCACAGCCTCAAATGACATGGAGCAGTGCAATCGCCCTCTTTCCGACCGACGGACACACTGAGTAGGGATGGCCGAGAAGCTACCGTCAAAGACCGCGACAATCGAGAAGCGTCGCCTGCACGACACCGATACAGGCTCGCCTGAGGTTCAGATCGCATTGCTCACTGAGCGGATCGACCACCTCACCGAACACCTGAAGGTTCATGTCAAGGACCACCACAGCAGGCGGGGCCTGCTGATGATGGTGGGCCGACGGCGCCGGTTGCTCGACTACGTCAAGGACAACGATGTTGAGCGGTACCGAGGCATCATCGCCGATCTCGGACTTCGCCGCTGAGAAGTGGGTGTCGCCCGGGCGACCGACAGAAAACAGATAAGCGGGCCTAGAGAGAGGCCAGCTGCCAGTTGAAGGGGCCGAGTCAGGCTGGGCCTCTCCAACTGGGAACTGGCTCCGTCCGGCCCGCTCGGACCACGCGTGGTCCGGAGAGGAGCAAAAATGGCGGAAGCCATCACCGTCTCGGCCGTAGTCAGCGGTGCCGAGAACAAAACCCTGTCTTTTGAGGCAGGTCGTCTGGCCGGACAGGCCGACGGTGCCGTAATCGCTCGTATGGGCGACACCACCATCCTGGTGACCGCGACGGCTGCCCGTCGTGTTCGCGAGGGTGTCGACTTCTTTCCCCTCACCGTCGACATCGAAGAGCGGATGTATGCCGCGGGCAAGATCCCGGGCTCGTTCTTCCGACGGGAGGGTCGGGCCCCCGAGTCGGCCATCCTGACGTGTCGCCTCATCGATCGACCGCTGCGGCCCTCGTTTCCCGACGGGTTCCGCAACGAGATCCACATTGTCGGGACCGTTCTGGGCGCCGACCAGGAGAACCCCTATGACGTGATCGCCATCAATGGGGCGTCGGCTGCGCTGAGTATCTCGGGCATCCCGTTCGCTGGCCCGATCGGCGCGGTGCGGGTGGCCCACAGTGCCGATGGAGAGTGGATTCCCCACCCCACCTATGCCGAGGGTGCTGAGTCCACCTTCGAGATGGTGGTTGCCGGACGGGTTCTGGACGACGGCGACGTGGCAATCATGATGGTGGAGGCCAACGGCACCGAGGCCGGATGGGAGCACTACAGCAACGGCGCCCCCAAGGTGGATGAGGCCGCTCTGGCCGAAGGCTTGGAGCGATCCAAGGAGTGGATCAAGGAGGCAGTGGGTCTCCAGCGCCGTCTCATTGCCACTGCCGGGGTGAAGCCCCCCATGGAATACGACCTCCAGGTGGACTACACCCCCGAGGTGGAAGCGGCGGTGGCCGAGGTCGGCGCCGACAAGCTGGCCGCGGCGATGTCGATTGCCGACAAGACCGAGCGCCAGGAGGCCGAGTCACAGGCCAAAGAGGAGGTCGCTTCCGCACTGGCCGACCGGTTCACCGAGTTGGAGGGTGCCGACAAGCAGATTTCGGCCGCAGTCCGCTCGCTCACCAAGAGCATCGTGCGCAACCGCATCGTTCACGACGGTGTGCGAATCGACGGCCGGGCCGCGGCCGATCTCCGGCCGCTGGGCTCCGATGTGGGGGTGGTGGAGACCGCCCACGGCTCAGGGCTGTTTGAGCGGGGTGAGACCCAGGTGTTGAACATCACCACGCTGGGTACTGCCCGGATGGACCAGATGATCGACGGGATCGATCCCATCGACAAGAAGCGCTACATACACCACTACAACTTCCCGCCCTACTCCACTGGGGAGACCGGCTTTATGCGGGGCCCCAAGCGCAGGGAGATCGGTCACGGTGCCCTGGCGGAGAAGGCGTTGGTGCCGGTAATCCCCAGCATGGACGAGTTCCCCTACACGCTGCGCCTGGTGTCTGAGGTGCTCTCATCCAACGGCTCAACCTCGATGGGCTCGGTGTGCTCGTCCACGCTGTCGCTCATGGACGCAGGCGTGCCCATAAAGGCCCCGGTGGCGGGCATCGCCATGGGTTTGGTCTTCCATGAGGGTCGGTACACCACGCTCACCGACATTCTGGGCGCCGAAGACGCCTTCGGCGACATGGACTTCAAGGTGGCGGGCACCGCCGACTTTGTAACCGCCTTGCAGCTCGATACCAAGATCGACGGGCTGCCCGCCGATGTGCTGGCC
>JAPPKI010000368.1 GCA_028820035.1 bacterium
CCGGCAGAACCGCGCCCGGCTGTTCGTCGGCCGCCGCGGGGGGGGGCGGCGCGGCTGGGGTTTTTTGGGGCGCGCCTTGGTGCCCGACGGTTCGGGGGGCGTGCTGGCCGGCCACCTCTCCTCGTGGACCGACTGGCAGGCCCACCTCACCTACGCCTCGTCGTTCGCCCACTCCGAGAACTTCCCCCCCGAGCTGCCCACTGCATTCGGGGTCGACCGGCTGCCCTACCACTTCGGCATCGACTTCTTCGCCGCCATGCTCGACCGGGCCGGGTTGAGCGCCTTCGGCGGCCTGGAGGTTTCGTCGGGATATCTGGCCTTCGCCTTCGTGCCGGTGCTGTATCTGGCGGGGGTGAGGCTGTTCGCCAGCCGGGCAGTGGGAGTGCTCGCCGTGCTGGTGTTCACCCTGTTCGGGGGACTGGGATGGCTCCGGTTCTTCGGCGATGTGGCCGACCACGGCTGGGGCGCAGTCTGGGACCTGCCCACCGACTACACCCGCCACCACGCGGGCAACATCCTGATGGAGAACGCGGTCACCGGGAACCTCTTCCCCCAGCGCCCGACCCTGGCCGGATTCTCGCTGCTTCTGATCGCCGTGGTGCTCATGAGAGAGGCCCACAAGACGGGCTCGCGTCGGCTGTTCGCCCTTGCCGGTGTGATGGTGGGCCTTATGCCCATATTCCACGTGTATTCCTTCGGGGTGGCGCTGGGGTTGGGTTTGATCTGGGCGGTGCTGGACCGCCGGTGGCAATGGCTGCTGTTCGCCATTCCGGCGGTGGCGTTCTCGGTGCCCGCGGCGTTGTGGATCGAGCCGCTGAACACCGAGATCGTGTGGGAAACATGGGTGGACGGCCCCTGGATGCAGCCCCCCGGCTACTCGGCCGAGCAAGACAATCTGCTCACCTTCTGGTGGCGCAACGCCGGGGTGTTCTTGGTGTTGATGCTGGCGGCCCAGCTTTGGAAGAACACGCTGCCCAGGGTGCTGTTGTGGGGGTCGATTCCGGTGTGGCTGTGGCTCATCGTGCCCAACTTCGTGCGGGTGGCGCCGTCGCACCCGTGGAACAACACCCACTGGTTTGTTCCGGTGATCCTGCTGGGGTCGCTGCTGGTGGCCGCGGTGCTGGTGAGGCTGGCCTCAATCGGCAGGCTCGGGGTGGCCGCGGCCGTGGTGCTTTTCGTCACCCTCACGTTTGCCGGCGCGTTGGACATCTGGAAGGCGGTGGACCCCGAGGTGAACGTGTGGCCCCACCCCATTGCTTCGGGCGACGGGGTGGCCGCGGGGGAGTGGGCCCGAGACGAGACGCCGCCCGACAGCGTGTTTCTGATCGGCTTCGAGCACACCCATCCGGTGCCCGCGCTCAGCGGCCGTCAGACGGTGGTGGGCTTCGCCGGCTGGATCAACGACCTTGGGGTCACCGACTGGTACACCCGCCATCAGGAGGCCCGTACCATGTTGGGCGGTCTTGAGGGAACTGAGGAGCTGTTGAAAAACAACGGAGTGGACTATGTGGTGGTGGGGCCCATTGAGCGCCGGGCCGGGGTCAGCGAGGTGTTCTGGGCGGCTCGGGGCGAACTGGCGTTCTCCCAGGGCGAGTATGCGATCTACGAGGTCCGCTGAGCGGTGCGAGCCATAATCCGCGAGCGTGCAGTGGCGCTGGAGAGCTGGCGCCCGATGGAGTTCTGGCGCCGCCGCCCGGAGACGGCGCTGGCCCTTGCTGTCGGCGCCATGGCGGTGGCCGGGCTGGTGCTGCGGCTGGTTGAGCTGGCCGAGCGGCCCCTCCACCACGACGAGAGCATCGACGCCTGGTACTCGTGGAAGTTCCTCAACAACAGCTATGAGGGGTACGACCCGGTGTACCACGGGCCGCTGCGGTTCTATCTGACCGCCGGGCTCTTCTGGGTGTTCGGGGAATCGCACACAACCGCTCGCATGGTGGCAGTTCTGGCCGGGGTGGGGATGATCGTTTTGCCGTGGTTCTTGCGCCGATCGCTCGGCCCGGTGGTGACCCTGGTCGCCTGTGCGGTGCTGGCTTTCAGCCCCATCGCCCTGTACATGACCCGGCTGGGCCGGGAAGACTCTCTCACCGCGTTCATCACCCTGTCCATGATGGTGGTGATCGTGCGGTTCCTGGATCGGCCCCGGCTGCTGCTGCCCTCGCTGTTCGGGTTCTTGCTGGCCGCGGGCTTTGCGGTCAAAGAGACCACCTTCATCGTGGTGTTCATCTTCGGCGGCTTCTCTTTGGCCCTGCTGGCCGAGCAGGCGGCCCGTCAGGCCCGAGCCGGAAGCGCTGAGCCGCCCCCGAGCAACTTCGCCGGAGACCTTGAGGGGCAGCGCCGCGGACTCGCCGGGTGGTCGTGGATGCTGCCCGCCGGGCTGGTGCCCATGGGCGTCGCCTTCGGGTTCAGCGGCTACTACGACGTGGAAGTGTTCCTCACCCTGGGCATCTACGGGGTGCTGATGGTGATGGTTTTGCTCATGCTGGCCAGCCCCCAGTCGATATGGGAGCTCCCGGTGGTGCGGGCCGTTAGGCGCGTGCCCGGTTGGGGGTGGGTGCTGGCCGCCGCGGTGTTCCTGTTGTTCTTCGCTCTGTGGTTCACGGAGTTCTTCCGAGAGCCCGATGGGTTCGCCGACGGCTTCACCGAGGGCATCACCTATTGGCGGGGCGAGCAGGACACCAACCGGGGCAGCGAGCCGTGGCACTACTACCTGTACACCATCCCGCTCTACGAGTATTTGGTGTGCATCCTGGCGGTGGTCGGCACGGTCCACGTGTTCCGCAATCCCACCTTTGTGGGCAAGTTCATGGTGTGGACCGCGGTGGCCAGCTGGTTCTCATACTCTTGGGCCAGCGAGCGGTTTCCCTGGCTGGCGCTGCACATCGTGGTGCCCATGGCCGTTCTGGCCGGTTACGGCGTGGCGGTGCTGTGGCGGGCTCGGAGGAAGTTGTGGATGCTGCCGGTGTGGGCAGTGGTGGCCGGATTGGTGGCCACCACGCTGTTCTTCGGGTGGAGAACCAACTATGTGAACCAGCGCGACCCCCGGGAGCTGTTGACCCAGGTCCACACCACTGACGACTACGTGAACACCGTGCACCGCATCGAAGCGCTCAACGCGTACAGCCAGTCGATTGGCGAGGGGCCGGTGACGGTGGCGGTGGACACCGCAATCTCAGTGCCCAACCTGTGGTACCTCCGCGATTACGAGGGGCTCCAATGGACCGACAGCGCATCGGCGCAGCACGCCTCAGCCGATTTCGTGCTCGCCCTGGCCGAGAGCAACATCGCCGCCTCAGCTACCGGTTTGGCCAACCACCGCACCACCCGCATGCCGCTTCGCGACTGGTGGGCGCCCCAGTTCGAGTCGTACCACGACGGCTGGTTCTCGGGCTGGGCCCAGTGGATGGTGGATCGAGAAGTGTGGAACCCGGGAACGCTGGGCAGCACCGACTTCGACTTGTCGGTGAGTCCCCGAGCGCTTGATCTTGAAGCCCGGATGGCCGCGGCCGGGCGATAAACGGTTACGAGACGTAGGCCAGGGCCAGCACCACCCGCTCGCCCAGGTCGCGGTCGCCGGTCAAGTTCACCAGTCCGTCGGCTAGCGCGCCGGCGGGGTCGGTTCGGCCGCAGCACAGGGCGTTGTAGGTGTCCACATCGGTGTGCACGGTTGCGGTGGGGTTTTCAGCCACCGCTGAGGGCTTGGCCCGGCCGTCGGCCACTGCCACGCACCGGGGGCCGTCGGCGTCGCCGTCGATGGCGAGCACCACCGTGCTGCCCTCGGGGGCGCCCGCCTTCTTGCCCACCACATAGCCCATGTTGCGGGCGTGCCAGTCGAGGCAGTGCTGCACCACCGGGCCGCTCAGGTGGCCGGGGATGCCCAGCGCCCGGCGCATGTCTTGCTCGTGGGCCCAGCAGTCGAACACTCGGATGTGCATGAACGTGCGGTACGGAGCGTCACCGATGGGGGTGAAGCCCACCTCGTCCCACTTCTCGGCGGGCATAGTGCGCAGCATCTCCAGACGGCGGGCGCAGATGTCGCTCATCTCGTCCAGCACCTCGGCGCCGGGCCGGGACCGGCGGGGGGCGATCTGGCCCTCGTTGAAGGCGGCAATGCCTTCGAGCCCGCCTTCGGTGGCGGGAGGTTCGGGGGCCTCTCCGGCCAGCATCCGCTCTAGGCCGATGATGTGGCTCACCTGATCGCGCACCGACCAGCCGGGGCACTCGGTGGGCGTGTCCCACTGCTCGTCGCTCAAGTTGGCGCCCAACCGGGTGATGGAATCCCACACCGCTTCGAGCAGTTCGACAACTGGATCGCTCATGTTTGCTTTCCTCCCTGTTCCAACCCGTCGCCCATCAAGACAATCCGACGGTGAACGACTGGGTATCGGGGTCGAGCATCTCCCGCACCGACGTGGCCACCGGCCCCCGGATCACTCTACGGGTGCCGGCGAAGGCCTTGATCGAGAGATTCTCGGCCAATCCGGCGGCTTCGCTCATGGCCGCATGCTCCAACTCGTCCTCGGACACCACCCAGTCCAAATAGCCGACGTCGACAGCTTCGGAGGGGGAGTAGAGCCGGGCCAACTGCACCGACGAATGGACGTGGCGAGGAGACAGCCGGTCGCGGGCCAGCGTCACCACCGAGTTGGGCAGCACCATGCCGATGGCGGTCTCGTTGAGCCCGATCTTGGTGGGGGTATCGGCCCCAATGCGCACGTCGCAGGACATGAGCCAGATGGCCCCAGCGGCAAAGGCGTGCCCGGTGCAGGCGGCCACCACGGGGATGGGGAACTCGTAGAGTCGCACGAACAAGTCCATGCCCGCCCGGAACAGGTTGCTGGCCGCTTCGGGGCCCGACTGCATCACCTTGAGATCGAATCCGGCGGTGAACTTGCCCGGTCGGCCCATCAGCACCACCGCTTTGGCCTCGCTTTCGGCCCGGTCGAGCGACTCTTGCAGGGCGGCGATCACCTCGTGGGAAAGCACATTCACTTTGCCGTCGTCCACCCGGACGAGGGCGACATCGCCGGTCAGCTCATAACTGACTGATGGACTGCTTGTGGCTGACATGGGCGATGAGAATATCGCAGTAGCCGCTTGTACCATCATCGACTGTGCCGACAGCCATTTCCGCCCGGGGGCTGCGCCGAACCTACGGCGAGGTGGTGGCGGTTGACTCGCTAGACCTTGAAGTGGCCGCGGGGGAGATCTACGGATTTCTGGGGCCCAACGGAGCGGGCAAGTCCACCGCGGTGCGGATGCTGTGTACGTTGGCGTCGATGACCGCGGGGGCGGCTTCGGTGGCGGGCCATGATGTGGCCACCGAGGGCGACAAGGTGCGCCTCAGCATCGGGGTGGCCCTCCAGGATGCCGCCCTCGACGGCAAGCTCACCGGGCGGGAGACGCTGATCCTTCAAGGCCGCTACTACGGCCTGGAGAAGGGATCGATCGCCACCCGCATCCAGGAGCTGGCCCCCCTGCTGGAGATGGACGCCATCGACCGGCGGGTGTCCACCTACTCGGGAGGCATGAAGCGTCGCTTGGACCTGGCTGCGGCGCTGATGCATAACCCCGAGGTGCTGTTCTTGGATGAGCCCACCACCGGGCTCGACCCCATCAGCCGGGCGGTGGTGTGGGAGCAGATCCGGCGCCTGAACCGTGATCTGGGTATGACCATCTTCCTCACCACCCAGTACCTGGAGGAGGCCGATGCGCTCACCCACCGGGTGGGCATCTTGGACTACGGCCGCCTGGTGGCCGAGGGCACGCCCGACGAGCTCAAGCGCACCGTGGGCTCCGACGTGGTGGTGGCCCGGGTAGCGGGCGACCCCGAGGTGGCGGCGCAGGCCATCGGCGGGGTGCCGGGGATCAGCCACGTCGAGATCTACGTCAACGAGGTGAGCGCGGCCACCGGAGACGGCGCCTCGGTGATCAGCCCGGTGGCGGTGGCACTGTCGGCGGCCGGGGTGGAGGTGTCCGACTTGTCGATCCATCCCACCACTCTCGACGACGTGTTCTTGGAACTCACCGGCGCCCGGATCGAGGTGGAGGAATGAGCGAGGCTGTTCTTGCCAGCCCGCCTGCGAGCGAGGTGATCAGAGCCCGACCGTTGGGGTTCTTTGGCGACATGGCCTCGGTGTCCAGCCGAGCGCTGCGGCTGTTGCCCCGCGACTTGGAAGCCATCATCCCCGCCATGCTGATCCCGCTGTTCTTCCTGGTGGTCACCATCGGCGCCATCCAAAACCTGGCTGGAGACATGGTCTCAAACATCGACTACAAGGCCTTCCAGCTGCCGGTGGGCATCATGACCGCGGTAACCGGTATGTCCCGGGCCAACTCGCTGGTGATCGACATCGCCGACGGCTACTTCGACCGGCTGCTGATGACCCCGGTCAACCGCTACGCCCTGCTGCTGGGGCTGATGGTGGCCGACTTCACCCTGTTCGTGGTCATGTCGGTGCCGGTGATCGCAGTGGGCTTCGCCATCGGCGTGAGCTTCGGCGCCACCGGGGTGCTGGGCCTCATGGTGTTTGTTCTATTCGGCGCACTTTGGGGTCTGGCCTTCACCGGCTTCCCCTACGCCATCGCGCTGCGCACCGGGAATCCCGCCGCGGTCAACTCCAGCTTCCTTTTGTTCTTCCCCTTCATGTTCTTGACCACCGCCTGGGTGAGCCGCGATGTGATGACTGACTGGCTGGCCGCCATTACCTGGTTCAACCCTATGACCTACGCGCTGGAGGGCATGCGCTCGCTGTTCTCGGGGTGGGACGGCTGGGCGCTGGGCCGGGCGCTGCTGGCCATCGGCGTCATAGGACTCTTGGCCCAGTCACTGGCTTTCCGAGCGCTGCGAGGCCGCATCCGCCGCGGCTGATTTCTCGCTTGATTCAGCGGCTTAGGCCATGGTGGGCGGGGTGAGGCTCGGGTAGGCTGGTGACCGTGAGCGAAACTGTGGAAGCCCAACTGTTCGAGGTCACCGAAGCAGCCATTGAGAAGGTGCTCGAAATCCGGTCGAACGAGGACGACCCCGAAGCCCTCGGCCTGCGCATCGAGATCACCGGCACCAGCGGGGCCGACTACACCTACGACTTGGCGTTCGAGGAGGTGGCCGACTGCACCGAGGGCCACCGCCACATCACCTCCGATGGGCTCACCGTGATGATTCCCGAGGAGTCGGTGGAGAACCTGACCGGCGCCACCCTGGATCTGCCCAACAATCCCATGCAGGGCGGGCTGGTGATCCGCAACCCCAACAAACCCGATCTTCTGGCCGGTGCCGACCTGGAGCTCTCCGGCACAATCCCCGAGCAGCTCCAGCAGCTCCTCGACCAGCACATCAATCCCTCGCTGGCCTCCCACGGCGGGTTCGCCAACCTGCTCGGGGTGGAGGGGCACACCGCCTACATCACCATGGGCGGTGGCTGCCAGGGATGCGCCATGAGCGCCGCTACCTTGCGAGAGGGGATCACGGTGATGATCACCGAGGCCATCCCCGAGATCACCGAAGTGGTAGACGCCACCGATCACGAAGCCGGCGACAACCCCTATTTCGCCCGGGCCTGAGCCCTCCTTCGTCAATCGCCACATTGGCGGCATAGGCGTTGTCATCGCGGCCTGGCAGAATGGCCCCATGTTTGATCTGCTGATTCGCGGGGGCACAGTTGTCGATGGGACGGGGGCCGCGTCGGCTGTGGCCGATGTGGCCGTGACGGATGGACGGGTGGCCGCTGTCGAGAGCCGAATCGACGCCGAAGCTGCCGAAGTGATCGACGCCGCGGGCCGCCATGTGACCCCCGGGTTCGTAGATGTCCACACCCACTACGACGGGCAGGCCACCTGGGATCCGATCATGGCCCCCTCGGCATGGCACGGGGTGACCACGGTGGTGATGGGCAACTGCGGGGTGGGGTTCGCCCCCGCCGACCCCAACCGCCACGACTGGTTGATCGAGCTGATGGAGGGCGTGGAAGACATCCCCGGCGCAGCCCTCCATGAGGGGATCACCTGGCGGTGGGAGACCTTCCCCGAGTATCTCGACGAGCTCGAGCGGCTGGGCCGCACCATCGACGTGGCCGCCCAGGTGCCCCACGGAGCAGTACGGGCCTATGTGATGGGCGACCGGGGGGCCACCACCGAGTCGGCTACCGCGGCGGAGCTGGCCGAGATGGCCCGCATCGTGGGCGAAGGGACGCAGGCCGGCGCGGTGGCGTTCTCCACCAATCGGCTGCCCATGCACACCTCGCTTTCGGGGGTGCCGGTGCCGGGAACCTTCGCCGATCACGAGGAGCTGGCCGCCATCATGAGCGCGCTCGACGGCCAGTCACTTGTGGAGGTAGTGCCGGCTGGTTCGATGGGCGAGGATCCCGACGCTCCCATCCGCGAGGTGGAGCTGTACCGGCGCCTCAGTCTGGAGACCGGTCGGGCCATCACCTTCACCATGGTCCAGGTCCACGTCAATCCCGGCCAATGGCGAGAGCAGATGGACATCGTGGAGCGGGCCAACGCCGAAGGGGCCAAGCTGGTGCCCCAGGTGCAGGGCCGCCCCGGCGGGCTGCTGGCCGGCTGGGACCAGTTCAACCCGTTCGCCAAGCGGTCTGCCTATCAGCCGCTCGACCGGCTACCGCTGGAGGAGCGGCTCGTCGAGCTTCGCCGCGCCGAAGTGCGTGACGCCATCTTGGCCGAGGACATCCCGGGCGATCCGGCCATGGGGATCCTGCGCCACTCCCTGCATGCCACGTTCCCGTTCGACGGCGGCCCGGTGTTCGAGCCCGACCCGTCGGAATCGGTGGCCGCCATGGCCGAGAGTACCGGCACCGACGTGTTCGGGCTGGTCTACGACCTGATGTGCGAGCGGGGGATGCTCCAGGTGTTCTTCACCGGCTATCGCCACGGCGATCTGGAAGATCTGCGGGAGATGATGGTGCATCCCATGACCGTGGTCGGTTTGGCCGACGGCGGGGCCCATTGCAGCGTGATCTCCGACGCCAGCTTGCCCACCTACATGCTCCAGCACTGGGTGCGCGACCGGCAGCGAGGGCCGAAGCTGTCCATTGCCGAGGCGGTGAAAATGCTCACCTCCGAGCCGGCTGAGCTATACGGCTTCGACGACCGGGGCGTACTGGCCACCGGCAAGCGGGCCGACATCAACGTGATCGACCTCGACGCCATGCGCCTGCATCTGCCTGAGGTGGTGGGCGACCTGCCTACCGGGGCCCGCCGCCTGCTGCAATCAGCCGACGGCTACGACGCCACCGTCTGCGCCGGCCAGGTCACTTTCCAAAACGGCCAGCCCACCGGTAACCGTCCCGGCTCTCTAATCCGCCGCTAGCCAACGGCATCCACTGCGCTAGGTCGGGGGATGCCATGAGAGGACCGGATTGCCTGGGCCGAAGCGCCTTGGTTGAAGTGGGGCACCCGGCACCGGAAGCGTGGGAGGGCTGTCAGCGGCTGACGGTCCGAACTGACGCATTCGACCCTGAGGTGGGCCGGGAGCTGAGGCGGGCCTGGGTGGAGCGCACTCCGCTGGTGATCGAACTGGACGGCGAGTTGCCACCGCCCGAGCCAGTTATGCACGCCCAGTGGTGGGAGCTCAAACCGGGTCTGACCATGCCAGCCGAGGTGCTCCGCCATCTGCTGACGGCCAATGCGGTGGATTGGCGCGACCCTGAACGACCCAGGTTTGAGCCGCAAGAGCGAGCCCTGTCTCTGGGAGCCCGTCCCGCAGAAGTTGGCGAGCCGGGAGATGTGGTGACCGATGCCGGCCCGGTGTGGTGCGATGGGGGGCCGTTCGACGTGTTCACCAGCGAGGTGCTGGGCGGCAGACACGCTACCGGTGAGGTGGCTGGCGAGGAGCTTGGTGCCGGGTTGGCCCCCGCGGTGAATCTGGCAGTAGGCAGCCTGAAAGCGCTCAGCCCCGCCGTACCCCGGGCCGATCTTGCCGACGACCAGCGTGCCGCGGTCGGTCACCTGGGAGGAGCGGCCAACATTGTGGCGCCAGCCGGGTCGGGCAAGACCCGGGTGCTCACCGAGCGAGCCCGGTACTTGGTGCGCGACCTCGGGGTAGACCCAAGAGCCGTCTGCTTGGTGGCGTTCAACGTGCGGGCCCGGGCCGAAATACAGGAGCGCACCTCTGATCTACCGGGTTTGGAGGTGCGAACGCTGAACAGCCTGGCGCTGGCCATCTGCAACGGCACTGGGCCGTTTGCCCGACCCCGAGACCACGGTCGGGTGGAGGTGGTGGACGAGAGGCAAGTACGGGATCTGCTCGGTGAGATGGTGCCCCGCAAACGGCGGGCTATGACCGATCAGCTCGCCCCCTGGATTGAGGCGCTGGGCGCGTCCCGCCTGGGTTTACGCGATCCCGCCGAGGTGGAGCGCGATTTCCATCCCGATGTTCCCGACTTCTCCGAAACCGCCCCCCGCTATGTGAGCCTGCTCGACGCGGAGGGCCTGGTGGACTTCGACCAGCAGATCATGCGGGCTATCGACATCTTGCTGAGCGACCCCGCGGCCCGGGCCGTGGCCCGGCGCACCTGCGGCATTCTGCTGGTGGACGAATTCCAAGACCTCACCCCCGCGCACCTCCTGTTGGTACGGCTGCTGGCCGGGCCGAGGGCCGATGTATTCGGCGTGGGCGACGATGATCAAACCATCTACGGCTATTCCGGTGCTTCCCCGGAGTGGCTCATCGACTACCGCAAGCACTTTCCCGGGGCGCAACGCCACGAACTGCACGTCAACTACCGCTGTCCCCCCGAGGTAGTGGACGCGGCCTCGAACCTCCTATCCCACAACCGTCGCCGCATCGACAAACAGATCACTACGGCGCCGAGCGAGGATCGACAAGACGAAGGCGACTCCGGTTCGGCCATCACCGTCGAGAAGGCGGACGACGGAGCGCCGGTGCTGCGTCGGACGATCGAGTCGCTCCTCGATGGCGGTGCCGGACCCGAGGATGTTGCTGTGTTGACCAGGGTCAACAGCACGCTGCTGGTGCCCCAGGTCGTTCTGGGAGACATGGGGGTGCCGTCCAATCAGCCGGTGGGCCGCCTGTTTTTGGAGCGCACGGGGGTGGCCGCCGCCCTGGCCTGGCTCGACATCGCCACCGCCTCCGAGCGCGACCTGCCCGCCCGGGCGCTTTCGGACGCAGCCCGCCGTCCGCCCCGGGGCATCTCCCCCCGAGTCATCGAGTGGATCGCCGAGCAGCAGAGCACCTCGCAGATCAAGGCCCTGGCCGGCCG
>JAPPKI010000371.1 GCA_028820035.1 bacterium
GGTCAGTAGTAGGCGACGGCTACGGCGACCGCGAAATGGTGATCGGCAACGTCGATCACGTTGCCGAAACCCTGGCCCCTTACATCGACGCCGGCCTCGAACACGTGCTGCTCGTCCCCCTAGCCCTCTCCCCTGACGAATGGCGCAACCACGTCGACGCCCTAGCCAAATTGATCAGCTGAATTCCCCTATACAGTCGGCGTAGTTTCCGGCGACTACCAGGGGGCGTCGATATCAATCTCGAGTTGAACCAGCTCTACGGCGCCGTCGGCGGCGAGTTGGCCGATCACCGAGAATCGGGGAACGAGCATCCCGGCCGCGATGAGAAGCCGGTAATCGGCACGACCGGGAAGGAGCTCGGGTAACTCGTCAAATAACACCGCAAAGTGCTCGACGATGCGCAGCAACTCAAGTGATTGGAAGTCGATGACCGAGGGCTGTCCGGCAGAGCCGCGCTGGGTGGGAAGTGCCCGGTCGAGGTCACGGAAGAAATCCGAGGTGACTCGGACGACTCTTCGGTTGCCGGTCAAGCGGGCTTGGAAGTGCTTCGGGGGGAAGTCCGGCTTAGGAAACGGCTGCGAACGCGGTCGAGGAACTCGGGGGGAACCTCGCTGAGGTCGGTGACGATACTGGCTTGGAACTCAGCATCCTGCTCAGCAGGAGTGAGTTTTTCAAACTCCGCCGCCGTCCAGTTCTTGCGAGCCACAAGCTCAGTATAGGGAATCGGAATCGCGACCCGACACTATCTTGATGCCGAGCACGCTGAGCCAGGCCGAAATTCTCTTCAGCCACCTCAGGGGTATTCTCCCCAGTCGCACGCCTTGAGTGCTTCTGGCTGGATCATGCCGGCTCTCGCTGACAGCAGTATCAATATTGGTATTATTCGTTCTGTGAGTGATCGCTACACCTACCGAGTGACCTGGTCGGCTGAGGACGAGGAGCATGTGGGCCTGTGCTTGGAGTTCCCGTCGTTGAGCTGGCTGGCTCCGGTGCCCGAAGAGGCGTTTGCCGGAATCCGCGAGGTCGTGCGTGAAGCCCTGGTTGACATGTTGGCCAACAACGAGACGCCGCCCGAGCCATTGGCTGATCGGCCGTACAGCGGCAAATTCGTGGTGCGCATCCCCCCGGAGACCCACCGAGACCTTGTGATACGTGCTGCGGAGAACGGCGTCAGCCTCAACCGCCTAGTGAGTTCCCTGCTGGCTGACTAAGCGTTGTAGGCGCTTTGGGTCTGCGTCTATGCGGTGCTTCGGACCGGTTGTCCTCAGCGATATGCAGATACGGTTCCCTGATGTGACTGGGCAGAGCGGTGAAGATTCGGTGGGGCGCGCTGCGGAGGGTCGTGGGGAGTCGAAGGTGAAGAAGGTCAAGAGTGCGATGGCGGCGGGTAGTCGGCGGGTAGTCGGCGGGGACTGGTGAAGGTGGCTGGGGTTGGGATGGTTACGGCTTGGAGGGTGCGGGTTGGGAGCAGGGCAGCGATTGATGGGACGAAGGAGCAGGCGGGGCGGGCTTTGTCGGCGGCGCAGGCATTGGTAGCGAGCGATTTGGCTGGGGATCTCAACCGGCTGGTGGCTGCCGCGGTGAAGGGGGTGCCGACGGTCTATGACAAGGCGATGGATGCCAACTACCTGCGCTCTGGGCTGGGTGGCAGCTATCACCGGTTGTTCGATGGGGGCCATACCATCGTTGGGGCGTTCAGGGCCGCAAGGGGCGTTTCGGCCGATGACACGGTGGTGCAGGAAGCGCTGGGAACGATCAAGGCTTTGATGCGAGATGCGTCCACGCCCCGAGGTCTGCCGCTGGCCACATGGGACAAGTCGACCTTTGATTCTGTGGCTGCGGCATTGGAGTCGAAGTTCGGGATTCCCAAAGCCTGGTTCTACGAGTTGAACACCTACGACGCTGCCGACCTGTTGGGCGGGGCCATCGGTGTGGTGTCGGTGATTTATCGTTGGAACAGTGCAGACACCGAGGAATTCGCCAGGCTGGCCTCGACCATCGGGATGTCGGCCGCAGTCAGTGCCAACCCCCTGTTGATGGTGGTCTCGGTGGTGTCCATTGCCCGGGCCTACAACAAGGCCAGCAGCGCTGATGAGTTCGCCGAGCTGGTCGACGGGAGCTTCAAAGGCGCGGCGACGTCTGGAGCCAGCCTGGCTGCTGTCGCAGTAGCGGGTTCGGCCGGCGCGTCTGCCGGGGCAGCGCTAGTGCTCGGCGTGACTGCTGGCGTCCTTGCCTACAAGGTCTCCGACAAAGTGAGCCTCGTCGCAATAGCCCGCTTCGCCAAAGACCACGCAACTGTGATCCTGGCCAATGCCAGGGCGACCGCCCGTCTAGACTGAACGTATACTTCCCCGTCTGGCCTGCTTCGTCAGGGCATGGCGGGGCTATTTTTTGCATCCGACCGCCACGCTTTCGTCTACTTCAAATGGCTCGCAGAGTGCCGTTCTCCTATTTCTGCGGTTGCTCTGGCAGTGGCTAGTTCACATGGAATCCGTCGAGGAAGCGCATCAGGTTGTCGATTTCGATCTCCGGCTCGTTGGCTGGTCGCTTTGTTGATCGCGGTCGTCGCCCGATTTTCCTGGCTCTTTCCTTACACCACCAAGACTGCGTTGTATACCTCGGCGTAGTTCACTGCGCTCATGACCGGCGTTTGCTCGGTGAGCAGCGAGCCGATTGCGGAGATTACGTGTCGCGACCCTCGAGCTGCCTCAATAACCGGCCAAGAATCGAGAACTACTTTTCCCGTCGGGGTCATTCCATGGGATGCGTGTGCTCTGGTACCCATCCGCCGCCGTGCCGCTCGGCTTCGAAGACCTCCATGAGGTCGGGACCGTCCCGTTCGATGTCAGCCAGCTTGTTGAGAAAGTCGACAAAGTCAGTGGCGCTGTCGAGCGCCTCCCGATATGTCGTGGGGCGGTTGCCAGGCGAGGCACCGGGTTCTGCCATGAATCCCAGCATAGCGAGGGCTTTTGCCTTGTCAACTGTTTTATTTTATTTCAGTAATTTTCCTTCAAGTTGCGTTCTTGGAGTGGCCGGGGCTGATAAGTCGGGGGATGGTGGCCCAGCCGGATTGTTCGGGGGGAGGAATGATGTGGTCGGGGGTAGCGGCTTGGCTGGCGTAGCTGCCTGCGATGGCGAAGCTGATGGAGGCGGCTTCTAGGAGTTCAAGGGCGTTTATGCCGCCGCCGATAGCAATGAATTCGGCTTCGAGCCCTTTCCAGCGGCAGAAGGCCTCGACTCCAGACACCTTGGATACCCCGGGGGGCGACACCGTCAGCCGGCTTCCTCCGAAGAGGGGATCGGGCTCGTCCACGCGGGCAATGCCTAGGGCTTGAGAATGAACTGCTTTTGCAGCCCTATGGGCGTGGTCCGAATCCAGGCCGGTCAACACAAGTTCCAGCACGTCGGCCTCGACGTCGTTGGGCCTGAGGCCATGGTTGGTGTCTTCTTCTTGGAATTCCAGGTGAGTCGGAGCGGAGGTTGGGTTCTCGGGGACCACCAAATCTCCGCCGGGCTCGCCGCGGTCGTCGATGTACAGGCAGGGTCGGATGCCGTGGGCGTCAAGGATGTCAAGCAGCTTCCACAGAGCTGCTGGGTCGAAGGCGATGCGGTGGAAGCGCTGCATGGAGGCGAAGTCCATCCCGATCGATCCGTCGAGGGCCACCGCGGGCAATTCGAGGCCGTTCAACTCGAACAGTCGGGAAATGTTCCGCAACCGACGTCCAGTGGCGGCCAGCACTGTGTGCCCCGCGGCCTCCAGCTCGGCCAACGCCTCCAAGTGGGCCGCCGGGGCAACGCAGTCCAACCCCCAGAACGTCCGGTCCAGATCGGTCACAACCAGCATTGTTGGCAGTCGTTGGCAGGTGAGGTCAGTCGCCGGGGTTGAACCGGCGCAAGATGCCGGAGCGGACCCGCCACCGGGAGAGCTGGCGGACCAGGGCGGGTGGCATGGCCGACTGGGTGCCGGGACCTGGGGTCGCCGAGATGATTCCGGCTCGGCCGCGGTAGGGCTGGGCGTCCTCGTTGTCGCCCGACCAAACCACCACCTGCGGGAAGGCGATGGTGATGCCTGCGGCGGCAAAGCTCTGATGTACCGACAGGATCACGTCGTGGCGGGTGGCCAATTCTGTGGGCACATCGCTGCCGTGCCAGTAGTACAGGGTGAAATCGATACTGGACGACCCGAAGCGGGTCAACAGCGCTTGGGCCGGCGGCTCGGCGCTGACCCGCTCTACCTGCCCGAGGGCTTCGACCAGGCACTCTGTGGCCGCTTGCAGGTTGGTGTCGTAGGCCACGCCCACTTCCAATTCGCTGCGCCGCAGCTCCTCGGTGGTGAGGTTGACGATGGGCCCCGCGGCCACCTCGCTGTTGGGAACCCGTACCGCCGATCCGTCGAGGCCGCGCAGCACGGTGGTGCGGGAGTCGATGTCGGTGGCCACCCCGAGGTGGTCTCCCAGCAGCACGGTGTCGCCCACCCTGAAGGGCCGACGGGCCTGAAGGATCAGTCCGGAGAAGAAATTCTCCACCAGCTTCTGCAATGCCAGCGCCAAGACCAAGCCGCCCAGCCCGATGGCGCCGATCAGCGGCCCAACCTGCACCCCCAAGCTGGTAAGCGCGTAGAACAGCCCGATCAAGAAGAGGAGATAGCCCACCAGCCTGGCGGTGACAATGGCGGCGAAGCCCGGCCCCACCACGTGGATCAGCACCCTTCGCACCAAGCGGGCGGCCAGCACGGCCACAACAATCGTGGCCGCCACGATGATCCCAGCCTGCACCCAGTCGGACACGGTCAGGGCCTCGTCGATGATCGAGTCGTCAGATGACTGCGCCAGAAGGTCTGCTCCTGCCAGGGTTGTCATCGGGGTGCTGTTCGCGAGTCGGTGGTCACGGTGTCGTCATGCTAGTGACGCCCTACCGGTTCAGCAGTAGGCTGGCGGCTTGGGGGCACGGCATGCCGGTCTCGACCCCGGCAGCGGTGGCGAGAGCGTTGGCGGCGGAGATGATGCCGTCGTAGTAGTGGGATAGGCCGCTGCCCATGCGGGCTCGGCGAGCGTCCACGGTGGCACCGGCCAGGCCGTCGGCCTCCACAATGGTGAGGCCGGCCATGCCGGAGTCGTCCATTCCCCGCCCGCCGTCGGAGCAGATGAACCCGAATGGGCGGCAGCGGCGCAGGTAGGGCACGGCCGAGCGGCCGGTGTGGCCCGCGGTGACCAGCACGTTGCGGTCGGTGTCCTCGCTGGTGCCGAAGGCAATGGAGTCGGCCGCCACCACGCAGCGGCCGTCAGGGGAGGTCTCCATCACCGTACGGTTGGTGATCTCCGCCGCCGCGGCAGCCACCGGGTCGTTGTCCAGCAGCACCGCGGCGGCGTCCCGGACGGCCATGCCCGCGGTTACCCCGCAGTCCAGAGCCAGCTGATTGACAAAGCTGACCACGCCGTGTTCATAAAGGTGTACACCATCGCCCAAGTGGGCGGTCATCACGTCGGCCACCGCGGCGGGAATGCCCAGGGCCTCCAGGTACCACAGCCCGGCGATGGCCGAGCCCTCTGGCCCCACGCCACAATCCATGCCGATGGCCGCCCGGGGCCGATGCTCGGCGATGAACCGGGCGGGCAGCACGCCACAATACGACGAGTTGACGCACACATCCCGGTCCCGGTTGGCCTCGTTCACGTCATAGGCCGAGTCCATGCACATCACCCGGCCCCGGGCCGAGGCCAGCACCTCGGTTTGCTGGTCGGTCTCTGCGCTCATCGGGCAGTTCTCGGGGGGAATTGCGGGCGGCGCTTTTCCATGAAGGCGGTGGCGCCCTCGATCATGTCGGGCGACCCGATGGCCTGGGCCAGCATCCCCAGCCCCGAGGCCATGTTGTCCCTGAGTTGATTCCAGTACACGTTGGAGCTGATCTTGGCCGCCTCCAGGTAGCGGGGGCTCATCTTCAGCAGCTCTTCGCACCAGCGCCCGACTTCGTCCTCCAGCTCATCGTCGGGCACCACGGCGTTGATCCAGCCCATCTCATAGGCCTGATCCGCGGTGTACTTGCGGCACAGGAAGGCCACCTCCTTGGCCCGCTTCTCCCCGATGGTCATGGCCAGCAGATTGGTGCCTCCCAGCACCGGCGCACTGCCCACCTTGACGCCGGTCTGGCCCAGTTCGGCCGACTCGGCGGCAACGGCGAAGTCGCACGCCACCACCAACTCGTTGCCGCCTCCGAAGGCGGGGCCGTTCACCGCGGCGATCACCGGCATGGGGGCATTGCGGATGGCGTCGAACAGCTCCAGCGAGCCGTAGAACATCGAGCGCAGCTCATAGAAGTTCGCCTCGGCCAAATTGGCCAGGTATCCCCCCGCGCAAAACGCCCGCCCTTGCCCGGTGATCACCACCACCCCGGCGTCGACGTGCTCCCGAAAGGCGGCGATGATCTCGTCGATGGTGTTGCGGTCATAGGAGTTCAGCCGCTCGGGCCGGTTCAGCCGCAGCCAGACGACTCGGTCGTTTCGCTCAACGATGATGTCGCTCACGGTGGTGTCCTTTCCCCGTACCGCATACTGTCCAGCATCGTATGGCGTTCGAGCTTGGCCCTGACATCCTGGCCATCCAGCAGGAGGCCCGGGCGGTGGCCCGTCAGGTGGAGGTGTTCGCCGCGGAAGCCGATGAGTGCAGCCATGTCCACCAGTCCACCCTCGACGTGCTGCGCAGCAGCGACCTGTGCTCGTTGATGGTGCCGGCGGTCCACGGCGGTCGCCACGAGCGGGTGGACCCGCTGGCGGTGTGCGTGGCCCGAGAGGCGCTCATGCGGGCCTCGTCGCACTTGGACTCCCTGTTCGCCCTCCAGGGCATCGGCAGCTACGCCATCGCCGTGGCCGGCACCGATGAGCAGCGGGAGCAGTGGCTCCCCCGAGTGGCCAGTGCCGAGGTGTTGGCCGCCCTGGCCCTCACCGAGCCGGTAGCCGGGTCCGATCTACGGAGCATCGAGACCACCTTGGTGGCCGAAGGCGACGAGGTGGAGCTGAACGGGACCAAGTCGTTCATCTCCAACGGGGGAGCGGCCGGCTTCTACACCACCATGGCCAAAGAAGAGAACCGGTTCTCGCTGGTGCTGGTGCCCGCCGATGCCTCCGGCGTGTCGATCGAGCCCTCACCAGAGATCATCGCCCCCCATGTGCTGGGCGAGGTGACTTTCGACCGGGTGCGTTTGCCTGCTTCGGCCCGGTTGGGCGAGCCCGGCGCCGGATTCCGCCACGTGCTGGCCACCCTTTCGGTATTCCGCATCTCGGTGGCCGGAGCCGCCGTCGGCCTCATGGACGGGGCGCTGACCTGCGCGGCCAACCACGCCGCCAACCGAGAGCAGTTTGGACGACCGCTAGTGCGTCTGGGGCCAGTGGCGGGGCTGCTGGCCGACTCGTGGGCCGAGCTGGAAGCCACCCGTCTGCTGGCCTACGCCACGGCCGAGGCCGCCCGGGAAGATCCGTCGGCCCACCTCGACCGGTCATCGCTGGCCAAGCTGGCCGCCACCGAGGCCGCCAGCCGGGTGGTGGACCGCTGCGTGCAGGTGATGGGCCGATGGGGACTCATTCGGGGCTCCGACATCGAGCGCTATTACCGCCAAGCCCGGCCCATGCGGATCTACGAGGGAGCCTCTGAAGTGCTGCGGCTGGGCATCGCCACTCGGCTGTGTGACGAGGTGGCCGACCGGGCTGACGAGGATTAGGAGCATGGCAGTGGATTGGGGTTTGGACGGCCATGTGACGGTGGTGACCGGGGCTAGCCGGGGACTGGGGGAGGCCGCGGTGCGGGCCATGGTGGCCGAGGGGGCCCGAGCAGTGGCCGCAGCCCGCTCGGCCGACGCCCTGGCTGCGCTAGCCGACGAGCTGGGGGACGCGGTGGCCGCCGTGCCGTGTGACATGCGGGACCGGGCCGCGGTGGCTGGCTTGGTGGATGAGGCCATCAGCCGATTCGGCCGTCTCGACTCGGTGGTCAACAACGCTGGCATAGCTCCTGCGTCCAAGTTTGTCGACCAGCCCGACAATGTGTTCGACGAAGTGCTGGCGGTGAACCTGGCTGCCCCGGCGGCGCTGGCCCGACGGGCTGCCTCATGCTGGATCGACGCCGGCCAGCCCGGCTCGGTGATCAACGTGGCCTCTACATCGGGGCTCAAGGGCAAGCCAACGCTGGCCGCCTACTCGGCCTCCAAGGGCGGGCTGCTGCGGCTCACCGAGGCCTTGGCCGGGGAGTGGGCCCGCTACGACATAAGGGTCAATGTGATCGCCCCCGGTGCGTTCGAAACCGATGCTCAATCTGCCGTGTTGGGCGATCCCGACACCCTGACTGCCCGGCTGCGCAAGATCCCCGTGCGCCGCATGGGTCAGCCCGATGAGCTCGGACCGTTGGTCTGTTACCTAGCATCGGAGGCGTCTGGGTTCGTCACCGGCGCCTGCTTTGTGATCGACGGCGGTGAAGTGTCCAAACTCTGACGAAGAGACTCTGACTATGAAGACGGCCAAGAGAGGCAACAAATGACCATGCAAACTGCTGCACAAGAAGCGCAAGCTGGGTCCAACAACGCGGTCCACAGCGATCTGGGCAGCCCCGCGCTGTCGAGCGGCGAACTGGCCGCAATCTCCCCCAAGTTCGCCGAGGGCTATGCCCGGATTCGCGACGTGACCGACCGCGACGGCGCCTGTCCGGCTTGGGCCAAGGCGCTGTACATGGCGTGTGCGGCGTCGGTGAGGGTCCAGCCTGAACTGGCCCTTCGCGAGCTGATCCGATCCCGCGAGCTTGGGCTCACCCTGAGCGACGCCCGAGGCGCGTCGCTGGCCGTGCTCATCTCCCGGGGCGAGGCCACCTACAACGCCTTCGCCCGGGCCGTCGACGAAGCATTCGACATCCCCGCCGAGCAGTCCACCGAGCCGATCCCCGATTTCTCCCTCGACCGCCAGGCCGCGCTCGACTATTTCCAGAGTTATTTCGGGTTCGTGCCCGACTACATCGAGGTGATGGCCGACAACGCCCCCCGGGCCTTGGAGGGCTACGTGCTCATGCGGCAATGGTCGCTGGCCGAGAACAAGCTCGATGCCAAGCACGTGGAGCTGCTGCTTTGCACCATCAACGCCGCCGAGTTCTCCAGCCGGTTCGTGAACATCCACTGCAACGGCGCCCGCAACGCCGGGGCCACCGAGGCTGAGATCACCGAGGCGGTGGTGTGCGCCATTCCCATCTCCGGCGTGGCCTCCTGGCTGCCCGGTGCCGACGGAATCATGGAAGGCCGTTGATGGGATCATCCGCCGCATCCCGGCGGACCGACGCAAGCTAGGCAGCATGACGAGCGGCCTCATCGACGTCCACGCCCACATTGTGCTGGAGGGCACGATGGGAGCGGCGGGGCCGTGCGGCCCCGAGATCGGCGCCCACGACGACGGCACCCCCTGGTTCCGGGTGGGCGGTTACCAGCTCGACGGGGTGGCCTACCGAGGGTCGCTTTTCATCGACCTGGACATGCGCATAGAGGCCATGGACGCCCAGGGCATCTCGGTGCAGGTCCTGTCGCCCAACCCCCTCACCTACCTCCACTTCATCGAGCCCAAGCTGGCCATCGACTTCTGCCGCCGCCACAACGACGACCTGGCCGCCGCGGTGGCCCTGCACCCCGACCGCTTCGTCGGGGCGGCCGCGCTGCCCATGCAGGATGTCGACGCGGCCTGCACAGAGCTTCAGCGGGCAGTGGGGGAGTTGGGCCTGCTGGCTGGCTACACGGGCACCGAGTTCGGCACACCGCTGGATGACCCGGCTCTCGATCAGCTTTGGTCGCTGTGTACTGAGCTCAACGTGCCCCACTTCTTGCACCCCACCCAGTCGGGCATCGACGGCCCCCTGCTCGATCCCCGGCTGCGGCGCTGGGATCTCGACTTGGTGCTGGAGTACTCCTACGAGGAGACGGTGGCGGTGGCCACCCTGGTGTTCGGCGGGGTCACCGAGCGCCACCCCGACCTCGACCTGTGCCTGTCCCACGGCGGCGGCACCACCCCGGTCATCCTGTCCAAGCTCCGCAAGCTGGCCGAGCGCCGCCCCGCCTCCCCCGAATGGATCAAGGAACCCGGTGCCTTCGACCGGGCCCTCAAACGCCTGTGGTTCGACTGCCACATCACCGGCGCCGCCGAGCTCACCCTGGCCTTAGAGCAATACGGCACCGACCGCCTCGTCTACGGCACCAACTTCGGCGGCTGGGACCGAGGCACCGGCCCCAACGTCGCCCACCTAGCCGACACTCTCAACACCAACGCCACCCGCCTGCTCCGGCTCTGAATCAGAAGAATAGGAACAAAACTGGGTCGAGAAGCGTCTATTGCTTGCAAGGGGGCGATGGTGAGCGTTCGCTGGACTGCATTGATCTTGGTTGTGGCCATAGCGGTCACGGCCTGCTCAAGCGATAGCAGTGAAGGGGAAGGCATTGTCCGGGCAAAGGATCATGTGATTCCCACTGCCCCCTCAACAAGAACTGAGAGTGCGACACCGGGTCCTGCGCCAGCCCCTACTCCAACTGCGGTAGCAGTCCTCGGTGCCGATGCTTCTCCGGTTCCAGCACCATCGCCCCCTAACACTCCTAGCCCGACGCCGTTGCCTTCGCCCACGCCGTTGCCGACCCCGGAACCGACAGCAGTGCCAGTATCAACTCCCGATGCCGAGCCCTCTCCCACTCCCATGCCCGAACCGGTTCCAATCCACGTCACAATCATCGACAATGTCGCTGGTTCTTGGACAGCTACCAGGGACGGCACTTGGTCGGCGGTCTCATCCGGCTCGGGCTACACCTGTGGTTTGCGCACGGACAGGACCGTCGAGTGCTGGGGTGGTAGGAGCCTCCTGGACATGCCCTGAGGAGGCGTAGCCTTCTCCCTCTTGGCTGGCCGCCCAGGCGGGCGGCGGTCATAGTTTCGACTCTTCCTGTGTTATGAGGAGGAAAGAACCTCGATTTCTGCTTCTGCAATCTCTGGCCATTTGGTGTCGCATGTCACAACTGGCCAGTCCCGTTCAATACTCAAAGCCACGACCGCAGCGTCCACCATTGGAAAATTCCGGTTGCCGTATTCGGCGCGCAGTTCCCTGGCCCGGTCGGCAACGCCGTTGTCGAGAACTTCTAGGTTGAACCCAAGCTGGTCAAGTACCGTGGTCGCCTCATCGAGCTTCTCCATGCGACTCGGATAGATC
>JAPPKI010000101.1:0-1695 GCA_028820035.1 bacterium
TGGGCGAGGGCACCGAGGTGGTCCGCAAGGAGATGTACGACTTCTTCGACAAGGGCGACCGTCATATGGCCCTGCGCCCGGAAGGTACCGCCTCAGTGGTTCGGGCCTTCAACCAGCACCGGCCCACTGTCCCCTGGAAGGTGTGGTATCTCACCCCCTGCTTCCGTTACGAGGAGCCTCAGGCGGGCCGGTTCCGCCAGCACCACCAGGTGGGAGCCGAGGCCATCGGCTCGGCCGATCCCGACCTCGACGTGGAGGTCATCGCCCTCCAACACGACTTCTATCGGGCACTCGGATTGAGCCAACTCTCGTTGCGGCTCAACTCCATGGGCAGCCCCGGCGATCGACAGGCCTATGCCGGAGAGTTGGCTGCCTGGCTGGGCCAGCGGGTGGGGGAGTTGGACGAGGCCGACCGGGCCAACGCCTCCGATCATCCGCTGCGGGTGCTGGACTCCAAGCGAGATCGCACCGTGGCCGCGGTGGCCGATGCCCCCCTCATCACCGACTGCCTCTCCGACGAGGCCGCCGCCCACTTCGAGCGGGTGCAGGACGGGCTCGACGCCTTGGGGGTCAGTTACCAGATTGATCCTCGCCTGGTACGGGGCTTGGACTATTACACCCATACCACCTGGGAGTTCGTGGCCGGTGCATTGACCTCGGCCCAGAATGCGGTTGGCGGTGGGGGGCGCTACGACGGGTTGGCCGAGTCCCTCGGCGGCAAGCCCGCCCCCGGTGTGGGCTTTGGCGCAGGCATCGAGCGCATCCTGCTGGCCGCCGATGCCGAGGATGCCCTCCCAGAAGCCGAGGCGACCGTTGACGTGTTCGTGGTCGACGTGACCGGGGGAGACGCCGGGCGCGATCTCACATTCGAGCTGCGCCGCAACGGCATCTCCGCCGACCGGGCGTTCGACGCCCGCTCGATGAAGGCCCAGATGAAAGTGGCCGACCGCTCGGGCGCCCGCTTGGCCCTTCTGGTGGGCGACGACGAGCTGGAGTCGGGCACCGTCACCCTGCGCGACCTGCGCTCGGGAGGGGCCCAGATTGATCTGGCCAGAGCCGAAGTTGCCAGTGAAGTGGCCGCCAGGTTGGCGGAAGGGTGAATCAGCAGGAGACTTGGCGTCGGGTCCGGTCTTGGGCCTCTTGAAGCTCTCGGTCGGATTCTGCCGACCTCACAGCCGACAGCACCGCAACTCGCTGCTGGCTTAAGTCGAGCAGTTAGACGTATAGGGGGGAGGGGGCAGTGGGGCGTTACGAGATGGTGTCGGAGAACTCATGGCGGAGCACGAATCGGACAGTACCGCCGGCAAAGTGCTGCATGAGGTCGGCCCGGTAGAGGGTGGCCTGGTCGGGAGTCGCCTCATTCCATATTCGTATGTAGCCCCGCTCCAAGAACATTCCTGCCGACCAAGTCGGGGTCCAAAACGCGATGCTCCAGTAGTCCTCGCCGCAGGGGAACTCGTAGATGATCGCGCCCCCGCTGGCTTCGTCCTTGTAGGCGACGTACCACAGATAGTCGGTTCCGATGTCGTACTGCCCCTGTTGCCACTCTCCGCGGCCGGGCGAGTCCTCGCCCAACTCCGGCTTGGGCGGGGGAGGGGGGGCAGGCTCTTGGTCGGGGTCGGCTTGCGCTGCGGCCAGCGCGCTGCTCAGTTCGAATTCGGTGATCGAGTAGTTGATTCCCTCGGTGCCCTGGGC
>JAPPKI010000101.1:1705-11190 GCA_028820035.1 bacterium
AAGCGATCCGCACCGCCTGCTGGCCGGCCGACCACCGACCAGAGGTCACCGCCGGCCACGTTGCCGCAGGCGTTGAGCATGGGCCCGCCGCTGTTTCCGGGGTTCGCCGACGCGTCGGTCTGGAGGACCTGGCCGAGGACGGGATCGTCCAGCAGGCGCGACACCACCCCTCTTGACACCGCGGGCGTGGACGCCGCATAGAACGGATAGCCGACTGAGTAGATGGCCGATCCGGGAGCGGCAACCGCCAGCCCGCCGAACTCCAGTGCCGCCTGTGGGCCCGTCGGGGTGGACAGCACGGCGATGTCTGCGGCACGGTCGGCAGTCACCACCCGAGCCGAGTGGCTTGCTCCCGAGTGGGTGAGTACCACCGTCTTCTGCCTCCGCACAACGTGCTCGGCGGTCAGCCACCAGGAGCGGTCGGCGGCAGTTCCGATGTGAAAGGCCGTGCCGAGGGATTGCCCGGCCTGGACCTGCCACACTGCCTCCACGGCGTTGGCGGCGTGATCGGCGAAGTCGCAGGAACTCGGGTTGTCAGGCAGCGACGAAGGTCGCCCGTCGGTGCAGCCGCCGGGAACCACACTGGCGTCGACGCCGAACCGGCAGCGGTAGGTGTTCAAGAGCGATTCTTGCGACAAGATGAGCCGATCTCTTTGGGCTATCGCCGTCCAGGTGGGTGTGCCCGAATAAGGTGCCTGCGGCGCTGCGGCCACTGCGGGCACACCGTTCGCACAGCCGCCGGGAACCACGATGGTGTCGATGTTGAATCGGCAGCGGTAGGCGTTCAACAACGACTCCTGGGCCGAGATGAGACCGTCGCGCTCGGCAATGTCCTGCCGGGTGGGCTGGATGCCCTGAGCCGACACCCCGCTCGGCGCCCACGCGGCGCCCAGCGCCAGCGCCAATACCGCAATGAGCACAGTTCGGAGCAGTGAGGCCGCCGACACAGAAGGTGAGAATACTGCCTTCTGCCCAGGCAGTTTCGGGATTCACCACTCTGCAAACATGGGAGTTTTGGGCTAGCAATTGTGGGAAAGTCCATGTCGAGACACCGCTAGGGTGCGATTTGATGGCTGAGCAGGAGTTCCGGCGGAAGTTGGTTGAGGTGGCGTTGCCGCTGGACGCCATCAATGCGGCGGCGGCTCGGGAGAAGTCGATCCGCCATGGGCACCCGTCGACTTTGCATTTGTGGTGGGCCCGGCGGCCGTTGGCTGCCTGTCGGGCGGTGTTGTTCGCGTCGTTGGTGGATGATCCGTCGGCCCGGCCCGATTTGTTTCCGACTCAGGAGGCTCAGAGCGCGGAGCGCGAGCGCCTGTTCGGGCTTGTTGAGGAGTTGGTGTTGTGGGAGAACAGCAACGACGCCGAGGTGCTGGGCCGGGCCCGGGCCGAGATCGCGAAATCGTGCGACGGCGATCTGCCAGCGGTGTTGGATCCCTTCGCCGGCGGTGGGAGCATCCCGCTGGAGGCACAGCGGTTGGGTTTGGAGGCCCACGCCGGCGATTTGAATCCGGTGGCGGTGTTGATCAACAAGGCGCTGATTGAGATTCCGCCCCGGTTCGCGGGGTGTGCGCCGGTGAATCCCGAAGCGCGGGTGGCGGCGGGTTTGGGCTCGTGGGCTGGCGCGCAGGGCCTGGCCGCCGACGTGAAGTATTACGGCGGCTGGATGCGCGACCGGGCCGAGGCGAGCATCGGCCATCTCTACCCCGAGATCGAACTTTCTGCCGACTACGGCGGTGGCACGGCGACGGTGATCGCCTGGCTGTGGACCCGTACGGCGACATGCCCGAATCCGGTGTGCGCGGGGGAGGCGCCTTTGGCGTCAAGTTGGCAGCTGTCGAAGAAGAAGGGGCGGGAGGTGTGGGTTGAGCCGGTGGTGGACCAAGCAGCCCGAACGATCCGCTACGAGATCGGCACCGGTACCAAAGGCCCGCCCGACGCCCCCAAGCAGGGCCGCGCCCAGTTCCGCTGCGTGTACTGCTCGTCGCCCATACCCACAGACCACGTGAAAGCCCAAGCCCAAAACGGGGTTGGGCACCCAGCTGATGGCCGTCGTCGCCCAGGGCGACCGCCAGCGCCTCTACCTGCCCCCGAACCCCGATCACGAACACCTCGCCCTCAACACCCCGCCACCCTCTAACCCTCCCACCGGGCGGCTACCCGACGAGGCGCTGGGGTTTCGGGTCCAGCGCTACGGCATGGGGGAGTGGGCCGATTTGTTCATGCCCCGCCAGCTCACCGCTCTCTGCGAGTTCAGCGGCCTGGTGGACGAGGCCCGCCAGCAGGCTCTGGCCGACGCTTTGGCCGCCGGTATGGACGACGACCCAACGCCGCTGCGCGACGGAGGCACCGGCGCGCACGCCTACGCCGAAGCCGTCAGCGTCTATTTGACGTTCGCGGTGTCCAAATGCGCCGACTACTGGTCCAGCCTCTGCTCTTGGCATGTTGCTCGCACCATGATTCGCAGCACGTTCGCCCGTCAGGCTCTGCCGATGAACTGGGATTTCGCGGAGGCGAACCCGCTCTCTGATTCAACGGGAAACTGGCTTGCCATGGTCGATTGGACCCATAAAGCACTCGCCCAGACCCCGGCGCAGGGGGTGGGGATAGCGGTGCAGCGAGATGCCGCAGCTTCGGGGCCTTCGCAGGTGATGGTGTCGTGCGATCCGCCGTATTACGACAACATCGGCTACGCCGATCTGTCGGACTTCTTCTACGTGTGGCTGCGTCAGAGCCTGGGCGGGGTGTTCCCGGATGTGTGCTCGACGCTGCTGGCACCCAAAGCCCAGGAGCTGATCGCGGCCCCCTACCGGCACGAAGGCGACAAAGGGCAGGCTGAGAGGTTCTTCGAGGACGGTCTGGTAAAGGTGTTCACTAAGCTGAGCGAGGCTCAGGACCAGCGGTTCCCGATGAGCGTGTTCTACGCGTTCAAGCAGGCCGAAACCTCTGGCGACGGCGACACGGCCTCGACTGGGTGGGAGACCTTTCTGGAGGGGCTGATCGGCGCAGGGGTGCAGATCACCGGCACCTGGCCCGTGCGCACCGAATTGGCCAACCGGATGCGCTCTCAGGCCAGCAACGCGCTGGCGTCGTCGATCGTTTTGGTGTGCCGGCCCCGCCCCGATAGCGCGCCGCTGGCCTCGCGGCGGGAGTTCTTAGACCGCCTCGCTGTTGAGCTGCCCGATGCGCTTGCCCACCTCAGAGGTGTCAACATCGCGCCGGTGGACCTGGCCCAGGCCGCCATCGGCCCGGGCATGGCCATCTACTCCCGGTACTCGAGAGTGATCGAAGCCGACGGAACCCCCATGGGTGTGCGCGACGCGCTGGCCGCCATCAACGCCGTGCTTGACGAGACCTTGGAGAGCTCGGAGACCGACCTCGACGCCGACACCCGCTGGGCGCTCACCTGGTATGCCCAGCACGGCTTCGATCCGGGCGACTACGGGCAGGCCGAGCAGCTCTCCAAATCCCGCAACACCTCTGTAGAAGGCCTCGTACAAGCCGGCATCGCCGAATCCAGAGCAGGCAAGGTCCGCCTTTTGGCCCGACACGAGCTCGACGAGAACTGGAGTCCCGCAGGCGACGACCGGCTCACCGCATGGGAAGCCGTCAACCACCTCGCCCACGCCCTCGAAACCGGCGGCGAGCAGCCCGCCGCCGGCCTTTTGCACCAACTCAGCGGCCTAGATGATGCCGCCCGCGACCTCGCCTACCGCCTCCACCACATCTCAGAACGCAACAACAGGGCCTCCGACGCCCTCGCCTATAACAGCCTCATCCAAGCCTGGCCCGAACTCGCCCGCCTCGCCCACAAACCCCCGACCGGACAAACCGACCTCGGCCTCACCTGACGCTCACCTCTGTGCATAACAAATTATTCTCTTGAGCAATTCTGCTCATCTACATAATAAAGTGGGCTAAGCTGGCTGAATGGCCGAGTTTCACCGGGCCCAGGTGAGTGCTCTCATTCAGAGGCTGTCGGAGCGGCCTGAGTTCATAGTTGCGGTTTTCGGCCCCCGCCAGACCGGAAAGACGACGGCGGTGCTTCAAGCAGTTTCAGCTATCGAGCGGGAATTCCTCTATGAAGCGATGGAGCCCTCGTATAGCAGAGCAGAGCCGAGGCCACTTACGTTGGATGGCAAGCCTCTAACCTTGGATGGCAAGCGCCTTGTACTGGATTCGGGCGTCGGTGCCTCTGCGGGGTCCCAGCCCGACGCCCGCCACCTCACCGAAATCTGGCAGTACTGCCATCATCAGGCCATGCGCTCGCCCAGTGGTTTCGTGCTTGTTCTGGATGAGATTCAGCGGGTCGATGGATGGTCGGAGGTGGTGAAGGGGCTCTGGGATGCCGACCGCAGAGATGGCTGTCCTCTGCATGTGGTGATCCTCGGGTCGGCGCCGCTGCTGATGCAGGAGGGTTTGCACGAGAGCCTGGCCGGGCGGTTCGAGCCCATCCGCTTTCCGCACTGGTCGTTTGCCGAGATGTCGGAGGCGTTCGGCCTCAGCCTGGAAGAGTACGTCTACTTCGGCGGCTACCCAGGCGCCGCCGCGAGGATCAGCGATCCCGAGCGATGGGGCGAGTATGTGCGCAGCGCTCTTATCGGACCCGCTGTGGAGCGCGATGTGCTGTCGATGGTCAGGGTGGACAAGCCCGAGTTGCTCAAGCGACTCTTCGATCTCGGGGCGCGCTACTCCGGCCAGCAGGTCTCGTACAACAAGTTGCTGGGTCATCTCCAAGAGGCGGGCAACACAACCACCCTCACCCGGTACTTGGAGCTTCTCGCCCGGGTGGGCATGATCGCCGGATTGCCGAAGCTGACCAATCGCCCGGCGTCGGCCAAAGCGCCCACTCCGAAGTTGAACGTGCTCAACACCGCCCTCATGTCGGCGGTCGGCGGCTACAGCTTCGATGAGGCCCGAGCCGACCGCTCCCACTGGGGCAGGCTGGTGGAGAGCAGCGTGGGCGCTCACCTGTTGAACGCTGTTTCGTCGAGGACCGAGGTCAAATACTGGCGCGACAAGGGGCACGAGGTGGATTTCGTGCTCCAGCGAGGGCCGCACCTCGTCGGCGTCGAGGTCAAGAGCGGTCAAGCCCCCGTTGCCACAAGGGGACTGGAAGAGTTCGAAGGCCGTTTCGGACCAGTCAACACCGTTGTGGTTGGAGATACTGGTGTGCCTCTCCACGAGTTCCTGACTCTTCCCCCCGACCACTGGTTCGATTCCCCATGAGCCTCTACGTGCTCCGCACTTGTACTGAAGTCGGTGCTGCCGACGCCTCGATGCTGCTGGAGAGCTTTCGAGATCGGTCTGCCTATGTGCTGCTTGGCGACCCCGGCTCAGGAAAGACCACCGAGTTCATGCGGGAGCAAGCGGCACTGCGCGATACCGCGGTCCACATGCGCGCTCGCGACTTCATTGCGTTGTCGGTGGACGCCCATCCTGAGTGGCGGGACAGGATCCTCTTCATCGACGGTCTCGACGAGATGCGGGCCGGAGCCACCGATATGCGGTCCTCTTTGGATGAGGTCCGCAGCCGGCTCGACCAGCTTGGACGACCGAGTTTCCGCCTCTCGTGCCGAGAGGCTGATTGGCTCGGCGACAACGATCTCCAAAGCTTGGAGGCCGTATCCCCTGACTCGCAGATCGCCATTCTGCGACTCGATCCCCTCAGCGACGCCGACATCGCGGAGTTGCTGAGCAAGCATCCGGTTCCCAACGGCGCCCAAGAGTTCATAGACGAAGCCGAGCAGCTAGGTCTCCGCGGTCTGCTCAACAACCCGCAAACGCTGACGCTGTTGGCCGACGCAGTGGCGCACTGTGGCGAGTGGCCGGAAAGCCGCCTGGAGACCTTTGAGATTGCCTGTCGGCAAATGGCCGCAGAGCACAACGAAGAGCATCGCATTGGCGCAGGAGTCTCAACCGAAGACGCTGTGTTGGACGCAGCCGGCTACCTGTGCGCCCTGAACCTGATCGCTGATGTTCCTAGGTTCTCGACTTTCCCCAGCGCAGACCACCACTCGATGGTTCCGGTTCACTCGCTAAAGGAGATGCCTGCTCTGCCGCCAAGAGAAGTCGTGGAGCGGGTGCTGAAGACAAGACTGTTCGTCGCGGCGAGCGAAAGCGGACACGCCCCTGCCCACCGCCACCTGGCCGAATTCCTAGCCGGTCGCTACCTCGCCAAGCTGATCGGCAATGGGCTGCCGCCCTCAAGAGTGGTGGCGATACTGACCAGGCCGACTGACGGGCGAGTCGTTACTACCCTGCGGGGCCTGTCCGCCTGGCTTGCGGCCCATTCCCCCAACGCACGGGGTCTGCTGATCGACGCCGACCCCGTCGGAGTCGGCCTGTACGGGGACATTGGCAGTTTCTCCGCCGACGAGAAGAAGCGCTTGCTGGAATCCCTGGGCCGTTTCGCCGCCCTTGGACCGCTGCTCGGCCACGAGCAGCGCGACGGGCGCGTTGATGACTTCCGAGACACCACCGCCTCGGCCTTCCGCTCGCTCCTATCGGCAGACACGGCGGCAGCCGTAAGGGATCTGCTCGCCGACCCCAACCCGGCAGACGACAAACACCGGATCGTGGAGTTCATTTTGACTGTTCTCGCAGCGGCCGAAAGTTCCAGCTTGCACTTGCTGGACGATCTCGAGACAGACATAGAGGCGATTGTGCGCAAGCCCCAGCAGCCCCCCTTCACAAGGCAGTTGGCGTTGGACGTGTGCCTTCGCCTTTCCACCGAACGCGACCCCCAAGCCCGCTCTGCGCTCAGACTGCTCGGCGACATTCGTACGAGAGCAGTGTCTGATCCCGACGATGACCTGTGCGGAACCCTGTTGCGATATTTGTATCCGGCCCACCTACCTCCATCGCAGATTTGGGGCTATGTCCGTCCCCCGAATCGGTCCAACTACGGCGGACGCTTCTTGCGCTTCTGGGATTACGACATTTTGGACCAGTCCAACCATGAACACGTTGCGGAACTGCTGGATTCCCTGTGTGAAGACGCGCCGCAAATCAATGCTGATCTAGAGCAATCCGGTTTCGGCGGTCTGCTCCTTCAGTTGCTGGGCCGGGGGTTGGAGGCGTGGGGAGACGAGCTTGAGCCGTTCCGCCTGTTCGACTGGCTGAGCTCGCCGAGTCGTTCGCTTACCGCTAGACCGCCGCGAGCATGGTTCTCCCCCGACATTGAGGTGGCAGAGCGGATTAAGGAGTGGCTGGAAGCCCGGCCCGAGGTCCAGAAATCCGTTTTCTTGACTTGGGTCAGACGAAACGAAGCCAACCAGCGGTATGAGCTGTTCCAGTACTGGCGCTGCAACGCCTTGCATCGGAGCAAGCCTCCCGCCGATTTCGGTCTTTGGTGCCTCGACGCGGCGCTTGAATTGGCAGATTCCGAGCCGTTCGTCTCCAAAGAGCTGCTCACGCAGGCATACCGCTCGCTGGATGACTCCACCATTAGCGAAGGCCTCACGCTTGGGGACTTGGAATATCGGACGCGGGGCGACGACAGGCTGGCTGCCGCGTTTGAGGTACTGCGCAAACCTCCAACTCCCAAGAAAGAGCATCTGGAGTGGGAGCAAGAGCAGCAAGAACGCATGGCCGAATACGACCGAAGCAGGCGCCAGCAGCAGTCCGAATGGGCGAAGTTGGTGCATGAGCGTGAAGCCGAGCTGAAAGAAAACCGTGCCGCTCCGCAATTGCTGGACACTCTGGCCGGGGTCTACTTCGCCCTGTACATCGAAGTCGACCAGCAGGCGCTGCCACGGGACCGCGTCAGGGAATTTCTAGGAGGCGATGCCCAGTTGGCCGATCTGGTCCTCCCCGCTCTGCGCGAGGCAGCGTTCCGAGACGACCTCCCCGAGGCCGACGAGACAATTTCGCTTCACTCCGAGTCCCGCCGTCACTTCCTTGCCTACCCCGTATTGGCCAGCCTCGACTTGCTCCAGGCTGAGTCGCCGTCGCGCTTGGACGATCTCAGCGACCCCCAGAGGCGCAAGATCCTCGCCATCCGCTACTGCGTTCCTGACACTTTTTGCCATGAGGCGACCGCCCCCTGCCACGATCGCTGGCAGCGACAGGATCCCGATCTGGTGTTCGATGTGCTCTACCGGTGCGCTGTTGCCGCGCTCAAGGCCGGAGACGAGAATCCGCCCGGTCTCTACGATCTCGACAGAGTTGCTGGTAAGGCCAATCGGGTAAGTGACACCAGCGACGGGCTTACCGACCGGGTCAACGACACCAGAATCCGGCTTCTGCGGGCGTTTCCCGTTCGGGCCCCGAGTACGCAGCTGCGCTTGCTCGATCGGCTGCTGGGCCCGGCCCTACGGTTTCCCGACCGGGCTGCGCTGAAGACTGTTATCGAGAAAAAGGTCAAGGCCAAGAGCGTCACCGATGCGCAAAAGGTGCGCTGGCTGACCGCCGCCGCCCTGCTATCACCAACGCAGCATCGAAAGGCGCTTCGGGAGTTCATCGGCGACAACGACGAGAGAGCCAGGCACCTGGCTGAGTTTTTGCGAGGGTGCTCTGAAAACGATTCTTGGGGACCTTCGATCATGGGCCAGTTCTCTGAGCCTGCCTTGCTGCGCGATTTCGTTAAGGTGCTGGGCCGTCTCTATGGGCCGCAACTGCCCCACGGTCTTGTGACCCTGGAAGTGGATGCCTCCGACCGAATCTCCAGCATGATTGCGCTACTTGGTGCCACCCCAAGCCAAGCTGCCTGCGAAGCATTGATCAGCCTGGCCGGCGCACCACAACTCGCCGCCTGGCACGAGTACATCAAGCGCGCCTCGGAAAGCCAGAGGGTTCTCCGCGGAGATGCCTCCTACGTGGTTCCCAGCATCGAGCAGGTCCAGAACACCCTCAGCAACACCCTGCCCGCCAACAAGGCCGACCTTGCTTCCCTCGTTGAGGAAAAGCTGCGCGAAGTATCGCTTCGTCTACGAGGCGACAGCAGCAATTTGTGGCGTCAGTTCTGGAACGAAGACCCACACGGTCGCCCCACAGATCCAAAACCCGAAGAATCCTGTCGAGATGTACTCCTCGCGCTGCTTCAGAATGCGCTTCCCACTGGAGTTGATGCCGTGCCGGAAGGCCATTACGCCAGTAGCACCCGGGCCGATGTCCGGGTGAGCTTCGGCGGTCACAACATCCCCATTGAGCTCAAGAAGGATACCCACCCCGACTTGTGGACTGCACCTCGCGACCAGCTCATAGCCAAGTACGCCACCGACCCCGCCACCGGGGGATACGGCATCTACGTGCCGCTCTGGTTCGGACGCGGAGACCGCAAGCCCACATCTCCGCCACACGGCCACCGGCCCACCACCGCCGAAGAGCTACAGCAGCGCCTCGAGCAAGACCTCACCCCAGAGGAGGCCCGCAAAATATCCGTCATTGCTGTTGACGTCTCCAAACCCGGCGTCTAGCTAGACTGTAGAATTGGCATTGGCATGCAACGGGTGCCTGAGAGATTCTGGAAGTCGTTTTGGAACCAT
>JAPPKI010000321.1 GCA_028820035.1 bacterium
CTTCAAGCTCATCGAGGCTGTTGAGGATCAACAAGACGACGAAGGTGGCCACACCTCCCTTGGCCAGCCCTTCCCGCAGCGACATCTCCTCGCTGCCCACACCGGGCAGCACGTCATCGGGGAACAAAACCTCATCGTCGGCCTCGGTTTGATCCGTTTGGTTGTCAAGCACCCGGCGGGACAGGGCACCGGCGTTGTCGCGGGCCGCGTCGGTCATCTGTCCCCCTTTCCGGCGGTGTGGCTATAGGTTTTGGAAGAGCTCTTGGGCCTCTTGTCGGTGCATGAAGCGCGGGTCGGACAGCGCGGCGGCGTAGCGCGGGGGCAGGCCAACCCAAGAGCCGATTCTGGTGTCCCCGTAGAAGGGGAACATGCCGTCTCGCCAGTCGGTGGCGATCACCGTGAGGGCCTTGATCTCGGGCCGGCGGCGGACCAGCTCGAACATAGCTTCGTACCAAGCCCATTGATCCTCGATGTCGCCTATCTCGAGCAGCCCGTCGCGAAACGACTCGGGACGATCGGGGTCGACCAGATCCCAGTCGAAGAAGAACGGGCAGGATTCGGGGATCATCACCGGCTTTTCCTCTTCCCGGCACCGGTCGAGGAAGGCGGTGGTCTCGGGACGCTCGAAGCCGATCGGGGCGAACACGTCCATGGCCGCCCAGTCGACGTACTCATTGCCGGGCCACCAGTCGAACGGGTCACGGAACTGGAACGAGCCGGCCGCAGAACACCACGTGGAGACCACGTTGTGAGCCTCCTCATCTCGAAAGAGCTGCACAATGTGGGGAAAGAGGTCCTTGTAGGCCTCGGTGTCGTGGGGGTCGAAGCTGAGGTTGAACTCGTAGCCGATCCGCAACCACACCGGCACCTCGAGCTTGCGCAGACACCGGGCCATGCGGCGCAGCGGCTCATCGCAGGATCCCTTGGCCACCACCCGCTCAACCGGACGGACATGGAGTCCCACGATCAGCCCGATCTGGGGGCGCTGGGCGGCAAGGTTGCCAATTCCTTGGCAAAAGGCATCGAGAATGCCGTCGCTGGTGTCGTGGACGTGGGCGTAGGTGCTGACTACCCCCGGCTTCGGGTCGATAGTGGCTTCGTACTCGCACAGCTCCTCATCGGAGACCAGATGGGGACGATCCTCAACGCCCAGCTGGCCCCAGCAGTGGAACACCCGACCGGCGGGAGGCTCGAACGGTGCGCCGAAATGAACCGGCTCGCCGGAGCGATCGGGGGGCTGGACGGTGATCTGCAATGTGCCGGAGTCCCGTCGCATGGCCCAAACCTAATGTGAAAACATAATGGGCCAGAGTTTCACGAGGGGACGGAACGATGCGCTTGCGACTCATTGGGATATTCGCTGTCCTGGTTTTGTTGGCATCGGCATGCGGTGGCGGGGATTCTGAGCCGGCAGCCGACGACGGCGCACAGGAGACGGAGACGCAGCCGGTCCAAGAAGAGGAGGCTGCGCCGTCGGCGACAGAGGCACCGGAGAGTCCGGCTGAGCCAGAAGAGGCCGCGCCTGAGGCCACGCCGTCGGCGGCAGAAATTTCTGAGTCCACCGAAGAGGCTCCGCAGCCCGAGGCGCCGGAGCCCACCCCCGAGCCCACGCCGATCGTGCTCACCGATTCGTTCCGAGGCGTCACCGCCGAAGCAATCAAGATCGGGGTTGTCATAGTCGACGTCTCCGTGATTGGGCGGTCCAATGGAGATGTCGAGGCGAAGTGGCAGGCCGTCATCGACGAAGTCAACGCCTACGGGGGAGTGCTCGGGCGTCGCCTCGAGGCGGTGTTCGTGCCGTATTCGCCGCTGGGCGCGGTCGAATCTGAAGCCGCCTGCGTGGAGCTGACCCAGGACGAACAAGTATTCGCGGCCATGGGACTGCTGCTTTCCAATCTGAACTGTTTCACCGACGTGAACGAAACGATCTTCATCAGCACCGGCACAGTCAGCCAAGAGGATTTCGACCGCTCGAAGGCCGTCGTCATCGGCCCGGGAGCGCTCCCCGCTCGGGGCGCGGCACTCGGCGTTGAGGCGCTGGTGGCCGCTGGAGCCTTCGATGGGCTGGTGGCGGTGCATTTGGCCGCCGACACTGGCTCGGAGCGCGATCACTACGTGGATGCGCTTGTCGCTGCGGGAGTCGAGCTGGTGTCCGAAACCGTCTCCACTGACACCGGGGGCGACATCGCCGCAACGGAGGCCGAAATGCAGGCATTTGCCCAGCGGTGGCAGGCCGACGGTGCCGAAATCATATTTGGAGTGGGTTCAGGAGCGGTCCTCGATATCGTTGCCGGCTTACATCGGAGTCCCTACCGCCCAGCGATAGTGTTCATAGGCCCCATCGGTTTCGATCCTCAGCTTTATCGCGATCTCGGCTACTCCGTCGATCCCTTGGAGGGGGCCATTGGCCTCGGCTCACAGGGTTTCGAAGAGCTGGCCTTGGCGGGTGATCCAAGCGTTGCCGCCTGCATCGAGCGCTTCGAGGCGGCATCAGGCGAAACGGTGATCATCAGCCCCGAGCCCGGCGAAGTGGTGAACCTGAACACCACAATCTGGGCGTGCCAGGGAGTGGAGATCTTCACCCAGATCGCCACGGCCGCCGGAGCCGACCTCACCAATGATTCGTTCCGGGCCGCCGCCGAGAGCGGGCTCAGCCTCGAGGTGACCGCGAATTCGGCGGCATCGGTGGCCGCCGGCAAATTCGACATCAGCGATGGGGCCCCCATTCTCCTCGTCTTCGACCCACCCTCCGACGCCTTCGTCCCCATGAACTAATCGATGGACGACTCCAATTTGCCCATCCCCGAGCGGGTGGCTGATCTCCTATCGCGCATGACCCTGGAGGAAAAGGCCGCCCAGGTAGTGGGCGTGTTCCCCGGTATGTTCATGGGGCCAACCGGGCTCGATCCCGACAAGATGAGCGAGTTGATTCCCCACGGTGTGGGCCACATCTGCATGGGCGGGGGCCTGGCCAGAAGGCCCCGGGAGCTGGCCTTGGTCCTCAACTCCATCCAGGAGTGGTTGCGGGATAACACCCGGCTGGGGATTCCGGCCATGGTCCACAACGAGTCGCTGTGCGGGCTGGCCCAAGACTCCGCCACCGCCTTCCCCACCGCCATCGCCTTGGCGGCCACGTTCCAACCCCAGCTCATCGAGCAGATGGCCGGAGTGGCCAGCCGTGAAGCCCGAGCGGTTGGCATCAACCACGTGCTATCGCCGGTGCTGGACGTGAACCGGGATGCTCGGTGGGGCCGAGTCCACGAGACCTACGGCGAAGATCCCTTTCTGTGCACCGCGATGGGCATCGCCTTCGTCCGCGGCATGCAGACCGACGACCTGGGCGGGGGCGCGATCGCCACCGGCAAGCACTTCCTCGGTTACTCCTATACCGAAGGGGCCCTGAACCAAACGGCCAGCCCCATGGGGCCCCGAGCAGTACACGAGGTCTACGCCCTGCCCTTTGAAGGTGCCATCCGCGACGCCGGACTGGCCTCGGTGATGAACTCGTACTCCGAGATCGACGGGGTGCCGGTGGCCGGTTGTCCGGAGATCCTCACCGATCTGCTGCGCGGCCAACTCGGATTCCAGGGCTGCGTGGTGGCTGACTACTCGGCGGTGGCTCGGCTGCGTCGGCCCCATGCCGTGGCCGCCACCGACGCTGAAGCCGGGGTTTTGGCCCTGTCGGCCGGGCTCGACATCGAATTGCCCACCGGCATCGGCTACCCCTCGCTGCCCGATGCCGTCCGAAACGGCGATCTCGACGAATCGGTCCTCGACCTTGCGGTGGAGCGGGCTTTGACCCAGCGCTTCCAGGTCGGCCTCATGGACTCTCCAACCGTCGATCCCGACCAGGCAGCGGCCGCCTTCAATGAGCCAGAGGCGCTGGAGTTGTCCCGAACAATCACCGATGCGTCGCTGGTCTTGCTGGAGAATGACGGGACCCTTCCCCTAGGTCTCGATGTCGGATCGGTGGCGGTGATCGGGCCGATGGCCGACACGCTTCGGGGCCTGTTCGCGGCCTACACCCCGGCCGCCGCCCTTGAACTCTTCATGGCGATGTCTCAGGGTCTCGGAGGGTCGATGGCCGGCGTGTTCGAGTCCTCCGAAGATATCGACGACTCGGTCGATGAGAACTCTCCCGATCCGATGCTGGACGCGGTCTCCCTGATCTTCCACAGCACGGGGGCCATCATCGACCCGATCGAGTTGGATCGGGGGATCGCAGATCTGTACCCCGCCATGAGCACTATTGCCGAGGCCATCGGCCAATACGCCCCGGTCACGAGCGTCAAAGGCTGTGACTGGACCCGCCGTGATGAAGACGGCATCGACGAGGCGGTCGCCGCGGCTCTGGTTGCCGACGTGGTGGTGCTGGCGGTGGGCGAGAAGACCGGCTGGGTGGGCGATGCCACTGGGGGAGAAGGTCGGGATCGCAAGACGCTTGAGCTTCCCGGGGCGCAGCCCCAACTGGTGCGACGAGTGATCGCCACGGGGGTGCCTACTGTCGTGGTCGTGGTCAGCGGCCGGCCGTTGGATATCGCCGGTGACCTCGCCGGAGCCAAGGCCATCATCCAGGTTTGGCATCCCGGGCCTGAAGGTCCTCAGGCCATCGCTTCGGCCCTATTCGGTGAGCTGAACCCCGGTGGCAAGCTGCCCGTTTCGTTTCCCGCCGGCGTCGGGGCATCGCCGACCTACCACGGTCACAAGCACGGCAGCGGCTCGTCATCCGACCGGGCCTACGTAGACGGGCCCAGTGCTCCGGTCTGGGCCTTCGGCCACGGCCGCTCCTATACCTCATTCGAAGTCAGCAAACTCGCTTTGTCTGACACCAGCGTCCGGGCTGGAGATGTGGTTGTGATCGGCTGTGACGTGCGTAACACCGGGGATCGAGTGGGCGATGAGGTTGTGCAGCTTTACGTGAGAGATGTGGTGGGCTCAGTCACCCGTCCCGTTCGCCAACTGGCAGGCTTCCACCGGGTGTCGCTTGAACCCGGGGAGAGTTGCCGGGTCGAATTCGACTTCGACACCAGCCAACTCGCCTTTCTCGACCGCAACTTCGAATTGGTGGTCGAAGAGGGTGACATCGAGGTGATGGTGGGGCGGTCGTCGGTCGATCTGCCTCTGAGAGCCAACCTGCGGTTGACTAGCAGCCTAAAACTCGATCACCGTACGTCGTTTACAACTCCTTCTCGCGTGGTCGAGCAAAAATAGCCAGATGGCGGCGGGTTAACCCTGCTCAGCGGGTTTGGCCTTCCACGCCTACTTGGTCGAGCACGTCGCCGCTGTCGTTGTGGCTGTGGGTGAAGCCGAGTTGGCGCTCGATGGCCACGGTTTCTTCGGATCGGAAGGCGATGACGTAGGCCCGGCGGAAACCGGCGGTGGAGTTGCCGCCCGAGCCGTGCATGACCCGCTCGTTGTGCACGGTCACGTCGCCCCGGCTAATGGGCACGGGGACCGGCTGGTCGCCCTCTCGCAGGTCGGTGCCCAAGGCGTGGGACTCGCCCCTGTCGCCGTACTGGGGGGTGTGGGGCCGCAGCTCCGGCTCCCGATTGGTGGCGGGCACGAAGCGCATACAGCCGTTGGCGATGGTGGAGTCGTCGATGGCCAGCCAGAAGGTGGCCGTGCGGGTGTCGGGGGTGTCGGGCCAGTAGGCCATGTCCTGGTGCCAGGCGAACACGGCGTCTTCCTTGTATGGCTGTTTGGCCAAGATCTGGTCGTAGTCGATGGCCATCCCGTCGCCACACAGCTGACGAGCCGCTGACGCCGCCCGCCGCTCGTAGATGTTGCCCTGCCATGCCGGGAAGTAGCGCCGGGGGAGCATGACGTTGATGATTGAGAAGTCTTCGGGGTCCCGGCCGTAGTCGCCGGCCATGTCGCAGTAGTCCTTGCCCGGCACCTCGATCTCCCGGCGCAGGAAGCGGTCGTAGGTGCCCTCGAGCTCGCCAACCTCGTCGTCGGTCAACAGTTCCCGCAGATGCACGAAGCCGTGCTCTCTGAAGAAAGCCTTCTCTTCGTCGGACACCCGGTACTCATCACCGGAGATTCTGTTGCTCATCGGCCTGGTTTTCTCATGCGGATTCGACAAAAGCACAGTAGCGGAGGCGACCTGCCTCAGTAATGCCCGGCCAAATGGTGTCCGTTAGCCTCGGACCTCGCTGGGTTCAAGGAGGCAATAGTGGCCGAGGGAGACGACATTCGGTTTGGCATGGTCGGCCACGGCCACATCTCCGGCCAGTTTTTGGCCGCCATAGAGGTAGTGGAAGGCGCCCACCTGGGGGCGGTGGCCGGCAGAGACAGCGGTCGGGCCAGCGCATTCGCCCACGCCCGGGGTATCCCCGCGAGCTACGGGTCAGTGGGCGAGATGCTGGATGCCGAACAGCTCGACGCGGTGTACATCTGCACGCCCCACCCGTCCCATGTTGATGCGGCCATTGCCTGCATCGACGCGGGGGTGGCTGTGCTGGTGGAGAAGCCGCTCGCTCCCAACCTGGCGGGCGCAACCCGGATTGTGACCGCAGCCCGAGACGCGGGCGTGTTTGCCATGGAGGCCATGTGGACCCGATTCCTCCCCATCTACGAGGTGGTGCGTCGTTGGGTCGATGAGGGGCGCATCGGGGAGGTTCGGCAGGTGACGGCCTCATTCGGCTTCGCCGCTCCGGTGATGCCCGAGCACCGGTTGTTCAATCCCGACCTCGCCGGGGGAAGCCTGCTCGACGTGGGGGTGTACCCGCTGACCATTGCCCATTGGCTCTACGGATCCCAACCCACGGAGTATGGGGTGGTCGGTCGGGTGGGCGAAACCGGTGTGGACGAAATCGTCTCCATCGCCGCGTCGTACCCCGGCGGCGGACTGGCCCAGCTGGGCTGTGCCACCGTGGCCAACCTCGACCTCAATGCGGTGATCAGCGGCACCGCCGGGTCGATAGAGATACCGGTCTTCTTTGCCGCCGACCGAGCCATCCTGCGGGCTGGGGGCGAAGAGGAAATCGAGGAGATTCCCCATCGGGCCAACGGATTCGAATATGAGATCCAAGAGGTGGTCGACTGCGTGCGGGCCGGGCGCACCGAGAGCGAGCGCATGCCGCTGTCCTTGACGTTGGAGATGGCCAGATTGTGCGATGAGATTCGAGGCAGGCTCGGAGTTGTCTACCCCTTCGAAAAGGGTGGTTCGTAATGCAGTACGTCGAACTCCCCGGAGTGGAAGCTCCCGTCAGCCGAGTGGTCCAAGGGGCGATCAGCCTGTTCGCCCTCGACGAAGAGACCCGCCTGGCAATGCTCGATACCGCGGTTGCAGGGGGGATCACTGCGTTCGACAGCGCGGTGAACTACGCCTTCGGCGACTTGAGCGTGGATGCCATGCTCGGCCGTTGGATCAGCCATCGGGGTGGTCACGAAGACATCGTCGTGATCGCCAAGGGGTGCCATCCGGCTGTCTCCGACTGGAGCTCCCGGGTGAACCCCGACGCCATCGTCGAAGACATCGACAAGTCGCGCCAGCAGATCGGCATCGATCGGCTCGACCTCTGGATGTTCCACCGCGACGACCCGACCGTCGAGATCGGCATTCTGGTTGAGGCGGTCAACTCGGCTATTGATCGAGGCCATATCGGGGCTTGGGGGGTGTCGAATTGGGCGACGCCCCGCATTGAAGCGGCGTTGGACTATGCCGCCGCCCATGATCTGAGGGGGCCAGTGGCCAACAGCGCCCACTACAGCCTTGCCGACCAGCTCGATGATCCATGGCCCGACGTGGTCACCCTCACCGGAGCAGATCAGGAAGCCGACCGAGAGTGGCATCGCCAGCGAGATGTGGCGGTTGTCGCCTGGTCGTCGCTGGCCGGAGGATTCTTGAACGAGCGGATCAGCCGGGCCGAGCTAGAAGCCGCCGAGGGATTCATCGCCGATACCGCCCGCTGCTACTTCAATGACGAAAATTGGGCCCGGCGAGAGCGGGCCGCCGAGGTGGGCCGCCGACTCGGATTGAGCCTGAGCCAGGTGGCGCTGGCCTGGGCCCTCCACGCCGACTTCAATCCGCTGGTCATCGTGGCCAACGCCACGATCGGCGAAGTGGAGGAGAACATCGCCGCTGAGGGCACGGATCTGGCTGAATCCGACCTCGACTACATCTTCTCCGGTTAGCGGTTGGGGATAGCGGAGTGGGTGAGTTGGCCGTGGTCGGGATCGGCAATGCCATTGTCGATGTGATCAGCACCGAGGAGCACGACTTCATCGATGCCCACGGCCTGGTTAAGGGAGCGATGACGCTGATCGACGCCGACCGGGCCGAGGCGCTTTATGGGGCCATGGCTCCGGCCATTGAGACGTCGGGGGGCTCGGCAGCCAACACCGTGGCCGGGGTGGCCTCGTTCGGCGGACAGGTGGGCTACATCGGCAAGGTGCGCAACGACCAACTCGGCGAGGTGTTTGCCCACGACATTCGGGCGCTGGGCGTGCGATTCGAGGTTGCTCCGGCTACTGCTGGACCGCCCACCGCTCGGTGCTTGATAGTCGTCACACCTGATGCAGCCCGCACCATGAACACCTATCTGGGGGCCAGCACCGAATTGCACCCCGACGACATCGACCCCGACCTGGTTGGCGCAGCCCAGGTGCTGTATTGCGAGGGCTACATCTGGGACGTGGACATCACCAAAGAGGCCATCCGCAAGGCCATCTCGATCTGCTCGGCTGCGGGGGGAACCATCTCGTTCACGTTGTCGGACAGCTTCTGTGTGGAGCGCCACCACCAGGAGTGGCTCGACTTGGTGGACGGCCCCATCGACCTGCTGTTCGGAAACGAGCATGAGATCTGCACCCTGTACGAGACTGGCGACGATTTCGAAGCCGCGATAGCCGCGGTGCAGGGGCGGTGCGCGGTGGCGGCCTTGACCCGGGGCGAAGGAGGCTCGGTTTTGGTCACCCCTGATGAGATCATCGAGGTGCCGCCTTCTTCGCCGCCCAATGTGGTGGACACCACCGGGGCGGGGGACCTGTATGCCTCTGGATTTCTATACGGCTGGACCCAGGGAATGGACCTGGCCCAGTGCGGATGGCTGGGCTCTCTGGCCGCCACCGAGACCATCAGCCAGTTCGGCGCCCGCCCCGCTGGATCGCTGGCCCATTTGGCTGGCTAGCGCCTCCCCTCGATGGTGGTGCGGGAAGTGTCACCGGCGCCACCTACCATCAGGACATGAACCCCTTTGAGCGAGCCGAGCAGGCCGGAGCCCAGCTCATTGAGCAGTTGGGGGGCACCTTCGACGCTGCGGTGGTGCTGGGGTCGGGCTGGGCCGAGGTTGCCCAAGGTCTGGGCACCGTTGATGCCGCGGTGGCTGCCGAATCCATCACCGGATTCCATCCGCCGTCGGTGCCCGGTCACGGGGGCACGCTCAGCGCGGTGAATGTGGCTAACCGGCGCGTGCTGGTGATGGCGGGCCGGGTCCATCTCTATGAGGGCCATCCGCCAGCCGAGGTGGTCCACGGCGTGCGGGCGGCGGTGGCCGCAGGATGCTCCACGGTGGTGCTCACCAACGCGGCCGGTTGCATGAACCCGGCGTTCGGGGTGGGCCAGCCGGTGCTGATCCGCGACCACATCAACCTCACCGGTCAGTCCCCGCTGTTCGGCCCGGCACCGCCCGAGGGCTACGCCATCCGATTCACCGACCTGACCGACCTGTACTCGTCACGTATTCGCGAGGCGGTGCTTGAGGCCGATCCGTCGGTGGGCGAGGGGGTGTACGCCGGATTGATGGGGCCGCACTTCGAGACCCCGGCGGAGATCACCATGCTGGCCCGCATGGGGGCCGACTTGGTGGGCATGTCAACCGTTCTGGAGGCCATTGCCGTGCGCCATTTGGGGGCCGAGGTAGCCGGCGTCTCGCTGGTGACCAACGCGGCCGCGGGCATGGGCGGTGAGCTCGACCACCAGGAAGTGCTGGACGCGGGCCAAGCCGCCCAGAGCCGGGTTACGGCAGTGCTGCGCGCCGTGATCGAGGCGCTATGAATCCGGCACTCACCCTTCGATGGGAGGCGCAGTGAGCACCGGCCCCGAGAAGCGGACCCTCAGCACGACGATGCGGGTACCCACCGATGCCGGGCGCCATATGCCGACACCCGAGGAGTGGCTGGCCGCTGATCCCGATCCGAACACCAGAGACGAGCTGGAAGCGCTGCTGGAAGCCGGCGATCAGGAGGGCATTGAAGATCGATTTGGCGATCGACTACGTTTCGGCACCGCCGGCATCAGGGGTCCGATGGGCGCGGGCCCCAACCGGATGAACCGGGTGGTGGTCCGCCAGTTTGCTACCGCGCTGGCCGAGTGGCTCGGTGGTAGGGGCGGGGTGGTGATCGCCCACGATGCCCGCCAGAACTCTGACACCTTTGCCGTTGATGTCGCCGAGGTCTTGGCCGGGGCCGGGTGCTGGCCCGTGACGCTGCCTCCAAACACCCCCACTCCCGTTCTGGCCTTCGCCGTCACCCAGCTCACGTGCGCAGCGGGTGTGATGATCACTGCCAGTCACAATCCAGTGGGCGACAACGGTCTTAAGTTGTACCTGGCTGACGGCGCGCAAGTGATCCCGCCTCACGATCAGGCCATAGAAGCGGCCATGGCCGCCCAGCCGTTGCCCCCTTGCGACCTGCCCGATCGAGGTCCAAACCCGGAGTGGCCCCAGAAGGTCACCGTTGAAGTGGAATACATGGCAGCCATCTTGGCCAATGTGCCCCGCCTCTACTCCTTCCACCCGCTGGCGTACACCCCGCTTCAGGGCGTGGGACTGCGCTATGTGAACTTCGCGCTGACAGAGCTAGAAAATGGCGAGCCTTTCGTGGTGGAAGACGAGGCTGAGCCCGACCCCCTTTTCCGCAACGTCGTCTCGCCCAACCCCGAAAACCACGACACCCTGGCCAAGGTCATCCGTCGGGCTGAGCAGATCGACACCCCTCTGGCAATTGCCAACGATCCTGACGCCGACCGGATGGCTGCCGCGGTGTGGGCCTACGAGAACGAGTGGCGGGTATTGACCGGCGACGAGATCGGTGCGTTGCTGTGCGACTGGATTCTGGGATTGAGGGTGGAGTCAGGCGGCGACGAGCGGGT
>JAPPKI010000409.1:0-266 GCA_028820035.1 bacterium
GCATTGGCCCGGTCGAGCCAGGGCATGGTCATGGGAGCGCCGCAGTTGAGCACCACCACAGTGTTGGGGTTGGCGTCGAGCACCCGCTCCACCAGTTCGTCTTGCTGATTGGGCAGTTCGATTGAATCCCGATCGCCGCCCTCCGACTCCCACTCGGCGTTGGAGCCGACCACCACCACTGCGGTATCCGCTTGGGCAGCCAATGCGGCCGCTTCGTCCAAGCCCGTCTCCCGGTCGAGGTTGGCCAACTCCGCACCCACATCAAC
>JAPPKI010000409.1:276-10939 GCA_028820035.1 bacterium
GCCACTGACCACCTTCGGGGGGAACGTGATCAAGACGGATCTGGTAGGGCTTGCCGGCTTCGAGATCGAAGTAGCCGTGGCCACCGTGCAGTCCAAGGCCGGCGCTGAACCCCTCGACATGGTTGTCGGCTACCAGCTCGCCGTCCACAAACAGGCGAGCATGGGCGAAGCCGAGGGCGCAGAATCGGTGGCGGCCGGATTGCTCGGGCGTCATGGTGAACTCGAGCCGCACCGACATGGCGTCGAGATCTTTCGGCCATAGCTCGCCATACCAAACGTTGAAGGGCAGCGGCCGAGTGAGGGTTTCAAACGGCTCGCCGTCGAACCCGATGCCGTCATATAGCTCGAAGCGCACGCCATCGGCAATCCACGACTCGGGCACTGCGTCGGCCTTGCGGCGCATGTCGACACCGGGGGCATGGCCGATCAGCCGCTCGCCCAGCCGCTCGCCCAGCGACTCCAGAACCGTGGTGGTGCGATGGGGGACCAGGCTGGCCGATCCACCGCCCAGCACAGCAGTATCGGCTGCCCCCGGCCCGATCAGGGCAATCGTCTTATCGGGCGCCAAGGGCAAGGTGTCGTCGCTGTTGCGAACCAGCACCATTGATTCAACCGCCGCTCTCCGGGCCAGAGCCCGATGCTCGGGGCGCTCGATGCTGGCCTCGTCGTGATCGGTGGAAGTGCCGAGACGCCCGGCCCAATCCAGAAAGCCGACGATGCGGCGCACCTTGTCGTCAACCAGCGACTCGTCAACCAGTCTCGCCTCGACCGCCTCTTGCAGCTTGCCCTTGCCCCACCATCGGCCGGGGCCGGGCATCTCCAGGTCCAGTCCGTGGGCGGCGGGGGCCACGGTCTCTTTGATGGCTCCCCAGTCGGACACCACCAGCCCGTCGAATCCCCACTCCTCCTTGAGCACGCCGACCAGAAGATCGGGCTGGGCGCAGGCGTGGTGGCCATTGACGAAGTTGTAGGCGCCCATGACCGCTCGCACGCCGGCTTGTTTGACCGCGGCCTCGAATGGGGGGAGGTAGATCTCCCGCAGACTGCGCTCGTCGACGTTGACATTGATGGTGTGGCGCTCGAATTCCTGGTCGTTGGCCACAAAGTGCTTGACGCAGGCCCCCACCCCTTGCGACTGGACGCCGGTGACGTAGGCCACCGCCATCCGGGAGCTCAGCTCAGGGTCCTCGCTGTAGCTCTCGAAGTGGCGTCCCCCCCGGGGCGATCGGTGGAGATTGACCGTGGGGGCGAGGATCATGTCGACCTTCCGGTCGACGGCCTCCGTGCCCAAGGCCTGGCCCAGTTCACGGACGAGGGCGGGACTCCAGGTCGCGGCCAACGCGGAAGGCCCCGGCACCACCAGGCCTGGTCCCATCGTGCGGCCTCGCACCCCGACGGGTCCATCGCTGACGCACCAGTCGGGGATCCCTAAACGCTCACATCCGGGGATAATCCAGGCCCCCTGGCCCGAGACCATGAGGCACTTCTCTTCCAGCGTCAGATCGGCAACCACCGCCTCGATATCAACCATGAAACCCACTCCCCAACATCGGATGGACAAGTTTTCTACCACTGGTATATTTGGGACGCAACGGCGACGGGATCAGGGGGAACGCGATGAGATACCCACGGACGTTGTTGGCCTTGCTGCTGGCCTTGGCGGTGGTCGCCACCGCCTGCACCACCGGGGGCGGCGGCGAGGACGAGCCGGCCGCCGAAGAGTCCCCGACCGCTGCGCCGGCCGAGCCAGAGGCCGAACCGGCCGAGCCAGCCGAAGAAGCACCAGCGGAACCGGCTCCGGCAGAAGACGAGCCCGAGCCAGCCGCGGAGGCCCCCGAGGAACCGGCAGCAGAGGACGAGCCTGAGCCGGAGCCCACTCCCGAGCCCACGCCGATCGTGCTCACCGCCAGCTTCCGGGGCGTCACCGAGGACACCATCCGCATCGGGGTGGCATTCTGGGACGTATCCGTGTTCGGCTTCGGCTTCTTCGGCGAGCCTCAACCGGTGTGGGATGCCCTGATTGACGCGGTGAACGCCGAAGGCGGCATCTACGGGCGCTCCCTCGAGGCATCCATCGCCGGCTTCAATCCGGCCCTTCCCAACGAGATGCTGGCCGCCTGTATCTCGCTTACCGAGGATCACCAGGTGTTCGCGGTGCTGGGCGGGCTGCGGGGCGACGCCAACTACTGCGTGTCGGAACAGCACGAGACCATCCACATTGGCTCTCAGGTAAACGCCCGAGGAGAGCTGCTGGAACGGGCCAGAGCCCCTCTGGCCAGCTTCAGAATCGAGGGCACAGCACGAGAAGAGAGGTTCATCGCTGAACTGGCCCGACGGGGGTGGTTCGACGGCGCTAACGCAGTGGGTATCCACTTCGACGGTTCCGAAACTCAAGACCAATTGGGTGATGCGGTGGAAGCAGCCTTTGCCGACGCTGGGGTGGAGATCGCCATCACCATGAACATCGACGATCTCGTGCTCGACGATGATGCCCTGGAGAGCCAGTCCGAGATCATGCAGGAGCAGGTGACCGACGCCGGGATCGACCGCATGGTGATCTTTGGAGCCGCGGCCACCGGCCTCATCACCTACGGCGAGCTGGGGATTCAGATGGCCGCGGTCGACTCCACCAACTTCACCACGGCGATCTCCTCGGGCATCGATCCGATGGCGCTGGACGGCATCATCTCCTCGGCGGAGCGACTCGATCTGGCCACCGACCCAGTGGACGCTGAGACCCAGGAGTGCCTCGACGTGGTGATGGCCGCGCTTCCCGAAGCTCGCTTCGAGCGTCCCGGTCCGGGAGTGGAGAACAGCGATGAAGATCCCAACTACTGGAACTACACAGTGTTGGCGTGCCGCGATCTGTCGATGTTCATCCAGATCGCTACCGCGGCCGGACCGCATCTGACCAACGAGTCCTTCCAGGCCGGACTGGACTCGCTCTCCCAGGCATCACTGCCGGAGATTCCGTTCTTGTCGTTCGGGCCGGGCAAGTACAACGGCAACGACACGATGCGGCTGGTGCAGTTCGACGGCGATGCCGATGAGGACGGCGAAATCGTCGGCCTGGGCGACCCAGTCGACCTCACCCCGTAACTCCATAGCAGCAGATGACCGAGTCGTCGGGCGATCGCCGCAGCTTCGCCGACTTCAGCCGGGCGCTGCTCGACGAAGAGGCGGCCCGGGAGGCGATTGAGGCCGATCAGCTCGAGGTCCGCGCTGACGAGGACCTCCCCGGAGTCGGCGAAGAAGCGATGACGCTGCGCCAGGCAGTGGCCACCGGCGGCGTCGGCGTGCTGGCCGTTTTGGGAACCCTGGACGCGGTTGACGCCTTCCAGCTGGCCATCCCCAGCCTCCTCGGTCCCGAAATACAAGACACTTTTGGGGTTTCCGACGCCGGTCTGGCGGTGATGGGGATCGGCGGTCTCATAGCCACCACACTGTGCGCCATCCCCATGGGCAAGCTGGGCGATCGCGTCAACCGCATGCGCCTTGTGGGGCTGGCCACGGTGTTCTGGAGCGTGGCCATGTTCACCCGGGGGTTCCAGGCCACCGCGCTGGGTTTCTTCATGGTCGGCGTGCTCATGGGGATCGGCACGTCGAACACCTTTCCGGTGCAAGGGGCGGTGCTGGCCGACGCCTACCCCATTTCGTCTCGAGGCCGGATCTATGCAGTAAAGAACGTGCTCGGCCGGGGCGGCGAGCGGATTGCCCCGCTGTTGGTGGGCGGCCTCATGCTGCTGGTGGACGACAACTGGCGCTGGGCCTACTGGGTCTTCGCCTGGCCCACCTTGGCCCTGGGGATCTGGGCGCTGTTCATTCCCGATCCACCCCGAGGGCAATTCGAGCAGAAGTCGGTGCTGGGGGAGGTGATGGAAGAGGACGACGACCCGCCCCGGGTGTCGCTGGGGGCGGTGTGGCAGCGCCTGATGGCCATCAAGACGCTGAAGCTGGCGTGGATCTCGTTCAGCATCATCGTGTTCTCGATCATCGGGCAGAGCTTTCTGGTCAACCTGTTCCTCGAAGACCGGTGGGGTTTGAGCCCGTTCGAACGGGCGATGATCGGGTTCGTCCCGGGGATGCTGGCGTTCGCCGCCGCACCGTGGGCGGCCAAGCGCTACGACGCCCTGTACCGGGAGAGCCCGGCTCGGGCGCTGGCCTGGGTGGGCGCTCTGTTCTTCCCCATCGCGGTGGCCATTCCCATCCAGTTCTTCATGCCCCATCCCGTTCTGTTCGCCGCGGTGGGGATCGTGCCCGCGGTGTTGAGCGTGGTCATTTTCGGCATGATCTCCCCGCTGTTGGTGGGGGTCGTCCCCTATCGGCTGCGGGCTCAGTCCACCGCTTTGTCGATCATGGTGATCTTCTTGGGCGGCGGCGTTCTGGGGCCCATCGTGGCCGGGCTGTTGTCGGACGCCACCGACGAGCGCACCGCCATCCTGGTCGTGGCCATCCCCTTCAAGGTGATCGGTGGCGCTCTCTTGATCTGGGGGGCCCGCCACATTCGCCACGACCTGTCGCTGGTGGTGGACGAGATCGAGAAAGACCACGCCGACTTGCAGCGACGGCGGGCCCATCCCGATCAGCTGCCGGCCGTTGGCCTGCGGGATATCGACTTCTCCTATGGGCCAGTGCAGGTGCTGTTCGGCGTCAACCTCCATGTGGACCGGGGCGAGACCCTGGCACTGCTGGGCACCAACGGCGCCGGCAAGTCGACGATCCTGCGGGTTATCAGCGGGCTGGCCGTGCCTTCGCGCGGCATCGTCTCCCTTCACGGACGCGATATCACCCTTACCTCGCCCCAAACCCGGGTTGACATGGGCATCCAGCAGCTCCCCGGGGGCAAAGCAGTGTTTCTGCCGCTGTCCATCGAGGACAACCTCCGCACCGCGGGATGGACCATGCGGCGGGACCGGGCTCAGCTCAAAGCCCGTATCGAACATGTGCTGGGGATCTTCCCCGAGTTGGCCGATCGGCTCGACGAGCCCGCTGGTGCGCTCAGCGGCGGACAGCAGCAGATGCTGGCCCTGGCCATGGTGCTGATGCATGAGCCCGACGTGCTGCTCATCGACGAGCTGTCGCTTGGCCTCGCCCCCGCGGTGATCGGCGAGCTTTTGGAGATCGTGGAGCGGCTCAAGGCCGAGGGGCAAACGATGATCATCGTGGAGCAGTCGCTGAACATCGCCGCGGCCCTGTCGGATCGGGCAGTGTTCATCGAGAAGGGGCAAGTCCGCTTCGACGGGCCTACCGCGGAGCTCGCCGAGCGAGGCGACATCGCCCGGGCTGTGTTCTTGGGCGACGACCACCCCGAACCGGAAGACCCATCGTGATCCTCGCCTTCGAGGTCGGACGGCAATTCGTCTTCATCGGCGCGGTCAACGGGCTCTCATACGCTCTGTTGGCCCTCGGGGTAATCCTCATCTACCGGTCGAGCCGCATCATCAATTTCGCGGTGGGCGCCACTGGGGTACTGGCTAGCCAGGTGATGGCCCATCTGGTGATCCGCTATGGCGCGCCGTACTGGACCGGTGTCGTGCTCGCCGTGCTGGCTGGGGCCGTGTTCTTGGGGGTGGCCGAGCTGACCGTGGTGCGCCGCTTGTTCGCCGCTCCCCGGGTGATCCTCCTGGTGGCCACCATCGGGCTGGCCCAGCTAGCCCAAGCCCTCATATTCGCCCTGCCCGAAGCCTCGGCGGCCGACAAGCGGCATCGGTTCCCCACGCCGTGGACCCGGGAGCTGGAGTGGTTCGGCGTCCGCATCGAGGGAGGCGAGTTCGTCCTGTTCGTCGCCTCCGCCGCCGCGGTGGTGGCGCTGAGCATCTGGGTGAGGTGGTCGGCGTGGGGTCGGGCCATCCGGGCCACCGCGGCCGATCCCGACCGGGCTCGACTAGCCGGCATCCATCCGGGGCGGGTGTCGACGGTGGTGTGGGCGCTCACCGGTGCGTTCGCCGGTCTGGTCACGGTGTTCCAAGAAGCCGACTCCATCGGCTCGTTCGTGGCCACTAGCCCCGGCCACGCCACCATGACCCGGGTGCTGGTGGTGGCGGTGTGCGCATCGTTCGTGTCGTTCAGTGTGGCGGTGGCCGCCGGGATCATCCTCGGCATCGTGGAGGCTCTGGTGAGGGTCAACTACCCGCTCGATCTGGGGAGATTTGAAGCTGTGCTGCTGCTGGTGGCGATTCTCGGCATCGTGGCCACCACCCGCCGAGGGGCCCCTGATGAGGCCGGCGCCTTCTCTTTCAGCCCCCGGATTCGCCCCATTCCGGCCCGGCTGCGCTCGATCTGGTGGGTTCGCAACCACTCTCGAATCCTGGCCGCAGTTGGGGTGGCCATTGCCGCGATGGTGCCGGTGTTCGTAACCACGGCCAGCCGCACTTTCCGCTACAGCGAGATCCTGCTCATGGCGCTGGCCGCCCTCTCCTTGGTGGTGCTGGTGGGCTGGAGCGGGCAGATCTCGCTCGGCCAAGGCGCGTTCGCCGGCCTGGGCGCGCTGACCACCACTGCACTGGTGAGCGGCAACGATCTCGGACTCGGGGTTGCCGGGTTCGACGTGGTCGTGCCCATGCCTGAGCTGCATTTCTTGTGGGCGGCGGTGTGGGGCACCGCGGTGGCGGCCGCGGCGTCGGTGATCGTGGGCATCGGTGCGCTCCGGGCCCGGGGCCTGTTGCTGGCCGTGGTCACCCTGGCGTTTGCGGTAGCGGCGGAGAAGTTCTTCTTCACCCGGCCCTTCCTCAGCGGCGGCAGCCAAACCTCCGCACTCTTGGAACGAGCCCACATTGGGCCCATCGACCTTGCCCCCCAGCGAACCTATTTCTATCTGGCCCTGATCGGCTTGGTGCTGGGGGTGGTGTTCACCGCCCACCTGCGCCGCACCGGTATCGGCCGCCGGATCGTGGCCACCAGGGAGAACCCGTCGGCCGCGGCGGCGGCCACCGTGTGGCCCACCGGATCAAAGGTGCTGGCCTTCGCCTTGGGCGGCGGGTTGGCCGGCTTCGCCGGGGCGCTGCTGGCCGGGCTGTACTCCACAGTGCTGTTCTCGTTCTTCTCGGTGGACGCATCGTTCAGGGTGGTGGCCATCGCGGTGATCGGCGGCATTGGCTCGGTGATCGGCCCGGTGCTCGGGTCACTGTGGGTGATCGGGCTTCCCGCCTTCTGGCCCGACTCGGCTCTGATCCCGGTGCTGACCAGCAGTCTGGGAATCCTGGTGCTGCTCATGTACGCGCCAGGAGGGTTCGTGCAGCTCTGGTACATGGCCCGGGACTCGTACTTCAGCTGGCTGGCCCAGAAGAAACCCGCGCCCCCGGTGCGCGGGCGCGACATTCCCGCGCCGACATCGATACCCGCACCACCATCGTCAGTCGCGTTGGCAACCAGCGAGCTCACCGTGCGCTACGGCCCCCGGGTTGCGGTGAACCAGGTGAATCTTGAGATTGCCCACGGCGAAATCGTGGGGCTCATCGGTACCAACGGCGCAGGCAAGACCTCGTTCATGAACGGGGTGGGCGGCCTTGTTCCTGCCGATGGGCGGGTGGAGGTCTACGGAACCGACGTGAGCCGGCTGGCGTCCCATCGCCGCCACCGCCATCACTTGGGCCGGGCCTTTCAGGCCGCCACCCTGTTCGGTGACCTCACTGTGCGAGAGACGGTGCAGGTGGCGCTAGAGCGGCGGGTACGCACCCGTTTCTGGCCCGCCGCCCTAGCCCTGCCACCGGGATTCCGGCACGAACGGCGTCAGGTCGGGGTGGCCGACGACCTGATCGGATTCTTCGGCCTGGGAGACTACGCCGAGAAATTCGTGGCCGAGCTGTCCACCGGAACTCGCCGGATCGTAGAGCTGGCCTGCCTGGTGGCCGGCGGATCCCGACTGTTATGCCTCGACGAGCCCACTGCCGGAGTGGCTCAGCGGGAGGCCGAGGCTTTGGTGCCGTTGCTGCACGGAGTTCGCCGAGAGCTGGACGCCTCGGTGCTGTTGATTGAGCACGACATGCCGCTGGTGATGTCCATCAGCGACCGCATTTATTGCATGGACGCCGGGGAGGTGATCGCCGAGGGGACGCCGGCCGCGGTGCGCGACAACCCCCTGGTGGTGGCCGGCTACCTCGGCACCGACACTCGGGCCATCGCCCGATCAGACGCAGGAGCCGAACTGTGACCTCTGCCTTTGCCGACCCGCCGATCACCCCCAAGGCGGCCGCTACTCGAGCCCGGATCTTGGATATCGCCGCCGCGGTGTTCATCGAGCACGGCTATGCCGCGGTCTCGCTGCGGGACATCGCCAAGGTTGCCGGGGTAACCAAGGGGGCTATCTACGGGCACTTCCGGTCGAAGGGCCAACTCTTGGTGGAGGTGATCCGCACCCAGCTGGCCGAGCGCGATGCCCGGTTCGACATGGACGCCGTAGCAGAACAGCCGATGACCACCTTCGTCCAGTTCATCAACCCCGACAGCCGCGATCTGAGGCTGTTGCAGATCGACGCGGCCGCAGCCGCTCGCCATGATCTCGATGTCGCCGCCGGGCTTGAGGAGATCTACGCCGCTCGCAGCGCCTGGATCCTCGACACCCTGCGCCGCCTCGACTCCCCCGAAACGCTGCTCTACATCATCAATGCCCTCTCGGCGGGCGTCGGCGCACAAGAAGCCCACGGCCGGATTGCTCCTGATCCCAACGCGTGGTCCAACGCGGTAGCTCGCCTGTTCGGGGTAGCCGATAAGTCGAAAACCTGACTAGGGCCGTTGGCGGCGTGGGGCATTCGATCTGGCGTATCCGCCATCGGTAGGATGCCCTGATGGGCGAGCGACTGGCGCAAACCCACGAGTTGGTGTCGGCCCGCCTGCATAAAGCTGGCCAGCTCTACACCAAAGGCCGACGAGAGCTCGTGGAACTTCTCGTCCGCACTGCTCGACCTGCGACCATCCCCGAGATGCTCGAGCTCCGGCCCCGCCTGACCCAGAGCTCGCTCTACCGCAACATGGCCGACCTCGAGAGCTTGGGCATTGTTCGGCGTGTCGTCGGGGTGGATGATCCGACTCGCTACGAATTCTCCGAGGACATAATCGGCCGCCACCACCACGCCATCTGCACCGTGTGCGGCAAAGTTGCCGACTTCTTCATGCCCGCCCCGGCCGAACGCAGCCTCGAGACATCACTCGACAAGGCATTGGGCACGACCGGATTTCAGCCGAGCACCCACCGGCTAGACGTCTTCGGCACCTGCCCCGACTGCGACTGACTGGCGAATAAAGACCCTCGACTGAAGAACCGGAGGCAGCGGCTGCGAGGCGCCGTCAACGAGCCAGTCGCACACCGCAGAAGTGAGCGCAGGATTGTTGATGCCACCCAGCCACACTGATGGCCCGTCGCCGGGGCGAACGATCACGACGTTGGAGTGAGCGCACTCGCCAACGCAGTCCACAATGCGAGTTCGAGCGATTGCCGAGATCGCGGCGATCTGCCCGTCGTGGTCGACGCCTGGGTGCTTCCGCTCTGTTCCACAGCAACAGCCTCGACAGATCTGGATCCGTACGGTGGCACCGGAAGCCAGGAACCCTCGCGCCTTGCTCATCGCTGGTGGCCGATCATGGCGCGAGCGGGCCGAACGCAAGGTGGGAGTATTGCCCATCGGCAAGTCGTCGCACTTCGATGCCGTAGACGGGTTCGAGTACATCGCTTCGCAGCACGTCGTCGGGCCGACCCTGATACACAACCGTGCCATGGTCGAGAAGGACGAGATGGTCGCAGTAGCGGCTGGCCAGGTTGAGGTCGTGGAGCACGACGATGGTGTCGATCTTGAGACGCCGAACCAGCGTGAGCACCTCGTGCTGGTAGCGGACATCGAGATGATTCGTGGGTTCGTCGAGCAGGATGACCGGGCTCTGCTGCGCGATGCACCGGGCGATCATCACCCGCTGGCGTTCTCCGCCCGACAGGTGGTTGAGGCTGCGCTCGACGAAGTCCGACATATCCACCAGTTCCAGTCCGTCCAGCGCGGCTTTGCGGTCATCGTCGGTGAAGCCCTGATGGTCGCCGCGATGAACGTGGCGTCCCAAGAGCACAAACTCGCCCACCGAGATATCGATCCCGTCGGCTGAGGTGTCTTGGGTCACGACGGCAACCGAACGGGCAATCGAGCGTTGCGACATTGACCCGATCGCTTCGTCGTCGATGAGAACAGCGCCTCGGTTCGGGCGGAGCATCCCGTACAGGCAGCGCAGCAGTGATGACTTGCCGCTGCCGTTGGGTCCGATGAGGCCGACAACCTGTTCGGAGCGCGTGCAGAGCTGCGCCCCGGACAGGACATCGACGGCCCCGAGCCGCAGGTCGATGCCGGTGGCCGCAATCACGGTTTCGTCACCCGGTGATCTGATCGCTGAGCAGAGACAGCCCCTCCACCACGAGCGGTGTCGGTGGCTCGGCAAAGTTGAACAGGAGCGGGTACACCTCGCCCTGCTCGACCGCGGTGATGCTGCTGGCACCCGGAAGCTCGGTAACCAGTGCGCTGATCTCGTCGGGGGTGAGCTCAAAGTCCTCATAGAGCAGGACCAAGACCTCGGGGTTGCGACCGATGACCTCTTCGATCGAGACCTCGGGCACTCGCTCGCTGAGTTCGGCGAACACGTTGGTCATGCCCAGGGCCTCCATCAGCGGATGCACCATGCCCAGTGAGGA
>JAPPKI010000364.1:0-7842 GCA_028820035.1 bacterium
TCTCGGTTCCCCAATGGACCAGGTGGACCAGCCAGGGCTACGTAATCACCTACAACAACGTTGCGGGCTGCATCCGGTTGTATCCGGGCCTGAACACAGGGCGGATGATGTACCGCTGCCCCGAATAGGGCTTAGACTCGTTGGCCAGTCGGGAAACGCCCGACAGCAAAGCACCCTACTCTACTCTTTGCAGGCAGCCCACTTCCTCCGGGGAGTGGGCTGCTGCCATCTTGCCGTCAGACGGCCCAGGATGCCCCAGGATCGTCTTTCAGCGTTGCGGGGGTGTCCCAGTACCCCCTAGACCCCCTGGGAGCCCCGGTGAGGGGGGCTTGCTCTAGGATGGGCTGCATATGGCAGACAAGGCACCCCAGCAGCAGCTACGGGACAAGATCGAGGAGATACGCGCCGGTGCGGGGGTAGATCAGCGGCTACAGGTTCGGTGCCTGTGCATCCTGTTCTTGCTGGATCAAGACCAGCGGGCCGAGGCGATCAGGTTGGCCGGGGACCTGTACGGAGCGGCAGACACCACCTAGCGCGGCGGCGGTGGCTATCGTTCTGGGCCATGATCAAGCGAGCGCGAATGCGCGAACTCGAACAGGCAGCCCACCGGGCGCAGGCAGTGGCCGGGTACCTCGAAGCACAGAACGACCTCGCGGTCTACGTGTTGCGGGACACCGCGGCTCTGATGGGCAAGCTGAAGCTCAAGAAGCACGCCAGCCGCGACGACTTCAGGGAGCTTGTCGAGGCCGCTGCCAGCGCGGTGTGGGACATCACCTACGTTCTGAATGGCAAGAGTCCACCCCAGTTCGACGGAGCGGCTTTGGCGAGGGCCAGGGAGGCGGTCGGCCTAGACGACACCTACGACGAGCAGTGCATGGCCCAGACCGTGCAATCGTTCCAACAGGCATTTGACCGCCTGGCGGCGATCAACGACTGAGCAAGAGCGGCAGCGGCCAGCGACGGGGTGGGCTGGGGGGTTGGCGGTCAGATGGCCCGCAGCTTGGCGAGCGGATCGTCGGCTGAAACCAAGTCGATCAGCTTGCCCAGTTCCCCGGCGCACTGGCGCAACTGCGACAGCAGCGCGGCGTTCATCTTGCCGCCGCCGTCCACCGAGTCCATAGCAAGCTCAACCGAGCACAAGACCAGCTCGGCCAGCTTCTCGTTTGCCTGGCCCTGGGCCTGGGACCTGATGGATTCGACTGCGGCCCGGACCTGGGCGGTGTCTGCGCTCATGGCTCCAATCCTCCCCCGTCGGCCAAGCAGAGGCAACGAACCCCGAAATAAAAATTTCGGGCCGTATATATGGGCATGGGGGACCGGGCTACTTTTGCGTTGCCGTTTTGAAAAAACTCGGAGTCGTTTTCTGCGGATCGGCGGCGCTCGGCGCGCATCAAGCCTCCCTTGCCCGCTGCTGATCCTGCCTGATCTGTTCGGCCCGTCTCCCCGCGCTGGTGTCGGTTAGGTCGATCACTACGGGGCGACGATACCGCCGACAGGCAGAGCCGGGAATAGGCCGCAGTTGTTTACTTATAGGTGGGGGGAACCGGGCTACTTTGACCCTCCCCAGAATCGACAAAGCAGGGGTCCCCATGCCCGGTTTGGCGCATTGCCAGCAGCGGCGAACCCGGTCTGTCTGACATCGACGGCCTGGCGGGTGCGGGCCATGCCTCGGATCGTAAGTGCGGACGCTGTTGGTGTTCATGGCGCTGTTCGGGAGCGGGGGGCCGGAAACGGGAAATGACGCACGCTACTTACCGTTTACGGAGGGGTATCCCCATTACCGGCAATCGGCTGGCTGATGGGCAGAGCTTCGGCACAGGAGCGACGGTGGCCATCGGGCCGAGGTAGGGACAGCGCATCGGCAACGCTCAACTTCCTACTACTACCTAAGGATAGGTAGGGAGGTAGGAACTCCCTACCCCTACCTCTGCCTACTTGTCCCTACCAGGTAGAGATGACTTTCGGCCCATCCCCGTCAGACAGCCGGGGAGCACATATCGGCGTTGCCCACCTTGTCCACCACCATCAGCCCGTCGGCCACCCACTCTTTGATGGCGGACCACTTGGCGTTTGTCCCGCCCGACAGAAACTCGGCCAGGTCGGTTTTCTTCAGCGGCACTCCGTGCTCGCTGAACACGGCCAGCGCGTCCTCCCAATCGATCCGGGTGCGCGCCCCTGCGTCGATGACCTCAGCCGCCGACACCTGGGACTCCCAGCCCATCCGCAGCCGATCCGGTTCGGGGATGATGCCGACCACGCCGCAGATGCCGACCGGCGATCCGGTGGCGTTGTCTTTGCAGCGCTTCAGGGCCAGGTGCCCCGGAGTGCTCTCGCCCCATGCCGCTGGCTGGCGGACACTGAAGCCCACGCCCTGAACCAGTTGCACCTTGCCGGTCGATCCCTTGGGGAAGTCGTCTCCCGGCTCTTGGTCTAGCCACTGGGCGAACGTCTCGCGGCTCTCGTGCTTGGGCAGGTGGTCGATCCCGATGACGGTGCCACCGGCCTTCGTTGTCGGGGTGATCCACTGGTCGGCCCAGCGGCCTACGTCGCCGGTATCCGACGGGCAGCGGGCCGATTCCAGGCTGTCGATGACCAGCACCAGCCCCGAGCCGTGCTGTTCGGCTGCGGCCCGTAGGTCGCCCGCACTGGGGTGGTGCGCCCAGTGAATCCGGCTCTCGCCTCCCCCCAACATAGCCCAGCGCTTCTCGGCGGTCGGTGCGGGAACCTCGAAGCTGGCATAAAGCAGCCGGGCCTCGGGGTCGGCCTCCAAAATGGACCGGGCCAGCCACAGCACCAGCCAGGTCTTGCCGATGCCCCTCGGCCCCCACAGCAGATTGGCATGGCCCCTGATGGCCAGCGGCCCCTCGTCCGGCGCTTCGATCAGCACCGCCTCAGGGCCAAGGGGCTTGATCTTGCCGCTCCCCAAAGTGGGCCACGACTCCAGTACGTCACCCGGTGGCCCGTCCGCATTGTCGCCAGGGGTCACCGCAGCCACCTCGTGTCGGCATCGAATCGCGCGCGCTCGGCTTGGTGCTGCCGCCATCGGTGGCTGGCCGACCGCTCTACCTCGGAGCGGCCCAACGGCGGGTCGCAGTAGGCGGTGTTCCACTCCCACGCCGCTGCCGTGAGCGCCTTATCGCTGTCGTGTTCCCAGCACGCAGACCCCAGCCATGAGGCCAGGGTGGTGTTGCGCTGTCCCTCGCTGACTGTGCCCCCGTCCCACGATGCGGACGAACTTGCCGGGACCGCAAGCGCTAGAGCGTCGTTGAGCCAGCCGGGAATGGCCACCGGCTCCACGTCCTCGGTGAAGGCGTAGCCCCGGCTGCCCGGCCCGATGGCCATAGACCTGTCGGCTTTGATGTCGAACTCCCCGAACGGCAGCGCATACGAGCCGGAGGGACACGGGGCCGGTGAGCAGAACCACAGATGACGACCGCCCGACACGGTGCGAACGGTCGTTGTCAGCGGCAGTCTGTGGATCAGGGGCTCAGCGTCGTGGCCGGTGTCTATGTCAACCACCGTCCACCCCGCAAGCGCGACCCCGTAGGCGTTCGCCGGGTGTGCGCCGCCTGGCTGCCAAGGCATCGACTCGATGGCCTCAGGGTCGGCGCTCGCATCGTCGGGCCAGGCGAACCCGGCGACAGCGGCCTTCTCCCAACGCTGGGAACCGCGGTCGAACCAGACCCGAGCCGGGAACACCGGCTGGCCGGTCAACTCAGCAAACGACCTAGCGACCTCGGCAACTGAAGTCACTTCTCCCCCACCCTCTCGGCCAGCCATGCGTTGACCGCCGCCAGCGACCACCGGGCCATGCGCCCGATTTTGACCGGGCCGGGGAACCCCTCGCGGTCGATCCACCGATAAAGCGTGTTCGGGCTGACGTTGAGGCGCTCGCAGACCTCGGCTCGGGTGAGCAGCACAGGGCCGTACCCGACCCCGAGTGTTTCTTGTGCGCGCGGTTCCATAGGAACCCCTTTCCGCCCGAAGTGCTTAGGCTGCGGGCTTGGGCGATGAAATAAAAAATCCCAGCGGCCCGAAGGCTGCTGGTCATCTCCCGCCGGGCACGATAGGCGGCACTTTGGGGGGCATCAAGGTTTGTCGTGAAATTGAGATGCCCCGCACCATCAGCGCGGGGCATCTCGGGCGGAATGGGGCGAGTCGGAACTAGGGGCTGGCATAGCAACCTGTTCGGGCTTCATCCCCATCGCAGCCTAAGCGCCAACGACGCTACCACCATCGCTATCAGCGAACCATCTCCAAACGACACGCCTACCCACCCCCAGCCCCACAAGGCGGGTTCTGTCATTTGCCCACAGCCCCACACAGAAGCCCATACACGGCGTTTTAGAGCTTTGGGGGTGTCCTAGTACCCCGGAACCTCGCCCCGATCGGCTACCGGCTGCTGTACCCGCCCCCATCCCGAAGCGCGGCCCGCTCAGCCTCCCACCTGTCAAGGTCGGAAACCCGCCACCGCACAGACCGCCCCCCAAGCCTGACCGGGGCGGGGAACTCCCCGCCGCTAACCCAGCGGTGAAGGGTCGTGGTGCTGATGCCGTAACGGGCGCAGACATCTCGGCGGCGAAGAAACTCGCGGTTCATATAGGGGAACGTACAACCCCGCCTCCGCCGTTCTATCTCCATACGACACGCGCTGGTTTTGGTACCACTTCACCGCCTGAAATCAAGTGGTACCACTTGAACTCTAACGTTCTGAACTGGGGTTTTATGGGGAATGAGTCCCAGCAGAACTGCTGGGTGGGCATCAGCCAGCCGGGCCACGATGACGCCGCGGCCCGCGAGGTCTTGGGTTCGCACAAGGTGATGTGGGGCTCCGACTACCCTCACAACGAGGGCACAGGGCCCTATACCCGCGAGCACCTGCGTCAGGTGTTCTGCGACACCGATCCGGTGGAGCTCCAGCAGATTCTGGCCGGCAACGCCGCCGACCTGTACGGGTTCGACCTCGACGCCCTAGCCCCGCTGGCCGCCCAGCACGGCCCGACCCACGGGGAGATCGCCGTGCACCTCGACGAACTCCCCGCCGAGCCCAACGAGGCGCTGCTCAAGAACGTCATCGCCGCCTGACAGGACTGGTTGACAACAGAGCTAGCCGCATTGGCCTGATTCGCTCGCGTCCTTCGGCAAGCCCAAGAGACCCAAGGGGAACCAAAGACCATCGCTAGGCGTCGTTGCCAGGTGATGAAGACTATCCCTTGGATGGCTTCGGGAGTTTCAGAGGGCAACCAGCCGATTTGGTATGGGCCCACGGTAACTGGCGAGATTCCCCGGCTGACGAGCTTCGACGACCTGTACCGAGACGAATACGGGCCGATGGTCCGCCTTGCCCGCGGGCTGGTGGATACACAGGAGATCGCAGAAGAGATTGTCCAGGACGCCTTCGCCAGGGTGTACGAGCGCTGGAATCGGCTCGACAATCCCGGCGGCTACCTGCGCACCGCGGTGGTGAACGGCGCCCGCAGCGAGCTGAGGAAACGCGAAGTGAGGCGGCGCATCGGCATTCGGCCGTTCATTCCCCCTCAACCCGATGATCAGGACTACCTGCTTGATGCCCTCGACCAGCTCCCACCCCGTCAGAAGACCGTACTTGTCTTGAAGTTCTACGCCGATATGACCGAGAAAGAGATCGCCCAGGCCATGGGAGTGCGGCCGGGCACGGTGAAAAGCGCCACCTCCCGAGGGTTGGCCGAGCTGCGAAAGGTGGTCGAACAATGAGCGACGAGCGCCGCACCCCTGAGAATCAGACTGCCGCCGACGATCAGGCTCTCGGCGAGGCCTTGGGCTCCGCAATCCGAGGACGTGTCGATACCCCGGCTGCCCGGCCGCCGGTGTCATCGATTGCCGAGCGGGCCGCCGCCCGGGCCAAAGCCCGCAACACACGGAGGGCCGTTGTGGGCATCGCCGCTTCGGTTGCCCTGGTAGCTGGCGGAATCACCGCCTGGAACGCCTTGGGGGATGATCAACCCACCGAGGTCATCGTGGTCGATGATCCCACTAGCTCTCCTGTGCCCGAGCCGAGCGCAGAACCGACCCCGGTGCCAACTTCGGAAACTCCGAGCGAGCCAGAAGTCGCCTCCCAGGCCGATCCTGAGGTTGGCTCCGAGCCCCCAACGCCGGAAAGCCTGTCCACCATCCCAGCGGTCGCCTGGACAGAGTTCGAGCCCGCCCAAGTTTTCGGAGCTGGCTTGCCCGACGCCCACCACATTTTGTCTGTAGGCGACGGTCGGATGCTGGCCCAGGTCTACGGACCCGACGGCAACCAGGTCATGGTGACTGAGAACGGCCGCGACTGGACCGTGGTTCCCATGCCACGATTCTTCACCCCCGACAGATTCGATATCGCTGGGGATCGCTGGCTGGTGACAGGTTCAAGATTCGACGAAACCAGGTTTGGCCCCCAGGCGTTCTTCTCTGATGACCGAGGAACCACGTGGACTGATCTCGCTTTCGACATTGTTGTTCCCGGCGAGACCTCCCGTGTCGAAGCCGCAGCGGTGTCCGGGCAGAACATGGTGTTGGCGGTCGAGAGCCGCGTCCACGCCGACGTCGCCGCGGTAATCGTGGCTCGCGGTCTAGTGCCCGACAAGGAATCGATAAAGGGCTGGATGGGCGTGGAAGGCAACACGGTCAGCTTCACCCGAGACGAGTCGTCGCCGCCCGAGTCGTTTGAGCTCACCGCCGAGGAAGAGGATTTGCTCTACGGAGGCGATCGGAGCTTTGTCCGCATCTTTCACAGCGACGGAGGACCTGCGGAACTCGTGGCCGAGTATTCCGGCTGGGATGTTGCCGGTTACGGCGCGACTGCTGGCTTCCACCTCATGGTGCTGGCCGACGAGGGGGCGCTGGAGCTCACCTCCTCAGATGGCCGCCAATGGAGCCAGTCTCCTCTGTCCACTGGTGATGGAACTCCCGTCGATCGCCTGTCCAACTACTACGGGTCATCCAATGAGACGGTCTGGACATCGGGTGGGGCAGCAGGCGATTACCGAATTGAGCGTCTCAATGGCGTGTACACCGCCCCCCTAGCCGCTGAGCTTCCGAAAGGCATCGCCCATGTGAGTCGTTTCTCGGTCGGCCCTTCGGGCATCGCCATGGTGGCGGTGCCCGGAAGCTTCCCCGACGCTGACCTCGAGTTGACCTTGCGGGTGGCCAAAGACGGCTACGAACTGCGCTACGCCGAGCCCGAGGGCGGCTTTACCCTGTGGGATTTGACCGAGGACGCAGCCGTCTACGTGTTCGATGCCGAGGGCGAGCAGAGCAACATGCTCCCTGAAGGCATCCGGGTCGTGGAGGGCGGCGACGGCACCCCCGAACTGCTGGTCTTTGAGGATCCGGAGACCGGCGAACATCTTGTGTCGTTCACCAGGGAAGAACTGGAACCTTGGGCCAACGCTGAGAGCTTCTTGGCCGCGCCAGACATCAGACCCCAGCGGGTTGAAGCGTGGGTGGGATGGTCGGCCGACGGCACCAACTGGGTGTGGCAGACCCTTTCCGAAGCCTTTGGCCTGACCGGCCTCTCCGATGTTGAGAAAGAGCTCACCAACGTAGAACTGGCCGTGGGCAGCGACTTCGTAATTGCCAGGGTCGAGCCCTACCAAGTCGATCCCTCGGATTCCACGAACGAAGACGGCCTGATGCTCACCGGCGAATCCCCTCGTTGGTTCATCGCCACCGTGCAGTGACGACGAACTCGTCCTCGACCTCGGACAGGACGCTGGAACTGCTGTAGGGGGGTGGTGGGGGCCCACCCCCCCCACCCCCCCCCCGGGGGGTTAAGGGGGGTTCTTTGTTTGAAAGCAGCAAAAACCCAAAAAAAAATTTTTT
>JAPPKI010000364.1:7852-10687 GCA_028820035.1 bacterium
GACAGGACGGTGCAAGTGCTTTCGGGGGTTGGGGGGCCCCCTCCCCACCAACCGCCCGCAGTGGTCTTTCCGGTGTGTACTTGCTTTCCTCGCAGCTACACCCCTTATACAAGTTTTGTGTGTAGCGTGCAGTTTCTATGAGGCTGCTCCAGAGGCTTCTGCCAGCCACCCTTATTCTGACCCTGGTAGTCGCGTTGACAGCCTGCTCGTCATCAGAAAGCACCGAAGTGATCGTGGGCAACGAGCTGCCCGATCCGTTGCAGACACCGACTCCGCAGCCCGTTACACCAGAAGGAGTCGCCCCAACACCAGAGCCCGTCGCCGCTCCCGCAATCACACCAACTGAGGCTCCTAATAGCACTGGTCTGGTTTGGACCGAAGTCGATCTCTCCCGCGTACTAGGCGCCGACGAAACCTCAACTATCCGACTCCAGTCGGTAGGCGACGGGCGTGTTCTGGCTATGAGCTTCATCGACCGCGGCATGGATTCGATCTTGGTCTCTGAGAACGGCAGGGAGTGGACTCCGATCTCCATTCCCGCGGGTTTCCTGCCGTGGAGCGCCGACATCTCCGGCGACCGCTGGTTGATCCAAGGTTGGGACTCAACCCTCGAAGCCCCCTATGCCCAGATTCGGTTTTCTGACGACCAAGGTGAGACCTGGACTGAACTGCCGGTCGACCTGAGCTCATTCGAAGGTACGGCCTGGATCGCAGACGCGATTGTCGCCGGACAACTCATGGTGGTCGCGGCCATTCATGAACCAGGGGTGCCTCTCATGGAGGGGGGCGGTGAGGGCGATGTGGACTTTGAGCCCAGCGTGGGCAGAGTCCAAGTCCTCTTGAGCGATGGTGGGCCAGCTGAGCCGGTGGCAGATTTCCCGGGTTGGTTTGCCAGCGGCCACGGAGCGTCTGACGGCTTTCGTCTGATTGTGTCCGACTCCGGCCAGGATTACTTGCTGTATTCCTCAGATGGTCGTGAGTGGACCAGTACCCCCGTGGATGTAGAGGTCACTGACAGCGCCCACGAAAAGATCTGGACTGCAGATGAGGGCTACACGGAATACCGGATCGAGCGCTTCGAGGGTGTCTACGGTTCCGGGCAGGTGCTAACCCTCCCCGAAGGCATCGGCTGGGTTCCTGGTCTCGCTGTCGGACCTGCGGGCATTGCCATAGTCGGAGGGCCACCATGGCCTGGCGACGAGCCCGATAGAGATTTCACTCTGCCCGACATCGTCATCGAGAAAGACGGCTACGAACTCCGCTACAACCAACCCGACGGCGGCATCACGCTGTGGGACCTGGAGAATGACTCCGCGGTGTATGTCTTCGATTCTGAGACCATCCAAAGCCAAGCTGAGACGCCGCCAGAGGGGGTGCGTGAAGTGCTGGACGAAGAGGGCTACGAAATGGTGGTGTTCGACGACCCCGAAACCGGGGCCGAACTGGTGGCCTTCTCTGGAGAAGAATTGGCGGCTGCCATCATGGAAGAGGATTCAGCCGCCTTCGACGAATACGACCCCCACAGGTACATGGTCGGTTGGTCGCGGGACGGGCTCGACTGGCAATGGCAGACCCTCCAAGAGGCGTTCGGCCTCCCCGAAAGCACCCAAAACGACAACTCCTTCATCGAAGTCCGGGTGGCTGTTGGCCAGGACTTCGTGTTGGCCAAGCTTCAGACATTTGAGTTTCCTGAAGCCGACTTTGAGGAGGATTTCAGCGTCGGAATTAGCGACGGGCAATCCGGTTCGGTCTCTGCTCCCCTCACCGCCCCCGAAATCTCCACCTCGCCTCATCGCTGGTTCATCGCCAGGGTCGGCTGACAGCGGGAGCGCGGGTCGCCACTTAGACTCGGCCCATGATCATCGATGTGGATACCCACTGGGAGATCACGGGAGACTCGGCCGGGGTAGATCCCATGAAGCCGTGGGCTGATCAGATTCCCGACAATCGGACGCACCTGGCCAACGCCATCGCCGGCGACCTGCTCCAAGTGCTGCCTGCGGATCGTTTGCCAAGCCCGGCAGAACTGCTGCCCAAGCTCTTTGAGCGGGCCGAAGATTCGGGCGGGCCGGTCATCCTGCACCCCCGTCATGATTCAACCGCCGCTGAGCGGGTGGCGTGGATGGACTCGGTGGGCATAGACCATTGCCTGGTGAACCCCGGCGGCTACTGGCAGAAGCTCGACTACCTGCGGCCTTCCGATCGCGTGATCGCCGCCCAGCGGTGCAACGACTTCCTCACCGAGCAGCTTTGGGACCAGCGCAATCGGCTCCACACAGTGGCCACCATCGACTTCTCTGATCTGGACCACGCGGTGACTGAGCTGGAGCGGTGCCGGGAGCGGGGCGCCCGGGCCTTCTTCCTCTACACCCTCCGGGGTGCATCCGCTGGAGGCCCGCCCGGTCACCCCGACTGGGACAAGGTGTGGGCCGCGGCCACCTCCTTGGGCATGGTGGCGGTGATCCATGTGGGCAACACCGAGTCGGACTTCTCGAAGTGGGCCGACATCGGCTGGGATCTGCCCGACGGGGCCGGCGTCGGTGGGCTGATCCGGCTGGCCAACACCCAGCGGCTGCACGCCGCCCAAAACCTCATTGCCAGTATGCTGTTCGGCGGGGTGTTCCACCGATTCCCCGACCTCACTGTGCTGGTCGAGGAGATGCGGGCCGGATGGCTGCCCTGGTATGTGGCAACGCTCTCCCGCCAATGCCTGTCGTCGCCGTCCTTGGGCGATTGGCCGTGGTCGGTGAGCGGAGAGGAGATGCTCCACCGCAACCTGCGGCTCACTCCCCTGCCCGGCTTTGGGGACACCGACGCCCTCGACGTGCTAGCCGA
>JAPPKI010000404.1 GCA_028820035.1 bacterium
CGCGTTCGACATTCCCGCCCTTGTGGACTTGTATCTCGACGGTCGGCTACTGCTGGACGAGTTGGTATCGGCCACCTACGACCTAGCCGAACTCGACAAGGCGTTCGACGACCTCGAGGCCGGGAAGCTGGCCCGAGGCGTACTCGATCTGAGTTGATTCTCAGGCCGCTCGGTACTCGCGAGGGGCCCTGGATCCCTAGGCCGCCGGGGTCTCAGTGATGTCGGCGTCGAGGTCTAGATCGAAGTACTTGGCCGGGTTTTCCAGCAGCACCTTGTGGGAGATGGACTCGTCCACCTTGGTGAAGTTCTCCTCGATGAACTCCTGAGAGTCGGGGAACGAGCCTACTGAGTGGGGGAAGTCGGTGCCCCACATGATGTTGTCCCACGGGATGATGTCGACCATGTCGAACACCACCGGGTCGCGGATCACACTGAAGTGGAAGTGGTCGAGTATCTGCTCGCTGGGCTTGCGCTCGTAGCTCACCTTGAACCAGTCGCCGAACAGGTCGTAGTTGTCGTCCATGAAGTAGAGCGTGCCGGGCAGCCAGCTGGCGTTGGTCTCGGCAAAGTAGAACTTGATCTCCGGGAACCGGTCCAGCACGCCGGCGGCGATGAGCTGGGCCATGCAGTAAACCGGGGCGTGGTTGCCGGCCCGCTGCACCAGAGCGGAAGCCCACGGGCTGTCGGATGTTCCCCTAGCCGCCGATTGGGCCGGGGCTTGCCCCGCCCCGAAGCCGAAGTGGGGGGCCAGCTTGAGGCCCAGTTCCAGGCTCTTCTCCCAGAAGCGGTCGTCCACCGGATCGGCGTAGGGAGTGCCGTTTGGGAAGTTGTAGAACGCCACCGACGGCAGGCCGGCCTCGGCGACAAACTCCAATTCCTCCACTGCATGGTCGATGTCGGTGATGGGGGTCACTGCGTTGCCGATGAGCCGGTCGGGGGCCACCGAGCAGTAGTCATGGGCCAAGAATGTGTTGTAGGCCCGGATCATGGAGCGGTACACGTCGGGGTCCTTGATGCCCTCGAGGAACCGGCTGGCGAACACCGGCGGGAACAGCACCTCGGCATCGATGCCGTCGAGATCCTGCTCCCGGAGGCGCTGCTCGGCGGGGCCGGCGCCCTCAGCAGGACTGCCGTCTTCGTTGAAGTAGGTGCCTCCAGAAAACTTCACCTTGTCGCGCCCGGCGATGTTCTGGCCGTTGCGAAGCATGGGCTGGCCCTCAATGAGCCACCCCTCTCCTCCTTCGGGGAGGTGAATCAATCGGGGTGCCCGATCCTTGTATCGCTCGGGGACATACTTCACGAATACATCGGGCGGCGTCTCCACATGCCCGTCAGCGCTGATTACCTTGTACTTTCGGCCCATGGTCGGAGCTTATTCCTCTCAGGTGGACCCAAGAAAAACTGGGCGTTTCAAGCGCAAGGCACGCGCCGCCTACATCGCTCTCGGGCTGGTCCTGGCCGTGCTCGCCGCGGGGTGCTCCTCCAACGACGACGATTCGCAGCCCACCGCGCCCATCGTTGAACAGCCAACCGAGGCGCCGACGCCGGCCCCAACCGAGGCTCCAGTGCCAAGGGAAGCACCAACACCAGCGACAACGCCCGAGCCTGAACCCACGGAGGCAGCAGTACCGGCTCCCGAACCGACGCCACAGCCCACCCCGGCGCCCACTCCCTCGCCCCCTCTGGTCTTCACCGAGTTCGGCGACCTCCCCGTAGGAGTGAGAACCCTTGAGTTAGGAGAGGAAACCGGCGAGCAGCCCCTTTCTGTTTGGTACCCCGCCGATTCGGACGCGGTGGCCGGTATGGATACTGAGATCTATGACTCCGCTCAGGCCATTCCCGCGGCTTTTCGAGCCCTGATTCCCGAGAGCATGCAGAGCGCGGTTGAAACCAACTCCTATCGCGATGCGCCGTTGGCCGACGGGGGCCCCTATCCGGTGGTCATCTACAGCCACGGGTTTGGTGGCCACCGAGACGTTGCCATCTTTCTGACCGCTCATTTGGCTTCACACGGCTTCGTGGTTGCGTCCCCCGAGCACATCCACAGGAATCTGCCCGCCCAGGCTTTTGGCACCGCAGAGTTCAGCCCCGAGAAAGATCAGGCCGATGTCGCCAACACCCTTGCTGCGCTGGAAACCTCATTCGGTAGCGCCGTCGACACTGCCAGCGTAGGTGTGATCGGGCACTCCGCTGGCGCCCGAACCGCACTAGACGCACTGGCCAACGAGGCGGTTTTGGCCGCCATACCGCTGGCCGGCGGTGGAGAGGCTCCGCCGGAGGCCGTCGACAAATCGATTCTGGTAGTGGTCGCAGAATTGGACCTCACCGTGCCAACCGAGAACAGCCTGGCCAGTTACGACTCAGCCCCCGGACCCCGAACGTTCGTCAATCTGGCTCAGGCCGGCCACAACAGCTTCACCGATAGCTGTCCCGTAATCCTCGCCGGAGGTGGGCTGGGCATGCTTGAACCCCTTCTCGGCGCAGAGCAGGTAGAGCGGGCCGAAGACGGATGCACACCGGAAAACGCCGATCCCCTGGCCATGCAAGCTGCCCTTAGACACTTGGCAACAACTTTCTTCCTGGCCAATCTGACCAGTCTGCCCGGTGCTGGGGTCACCCCCGAATTCGCCGACCTCATCGACGGTGTCGAGCTAGCCGACTACCGCGAGGGAAGCTGAGAACACTCAGTCCAACCCCAGGTGGCCGCGCACAAAGCGGCGATAACCGGCTGCACTCCAGTTGTCGTGGTCTTCGCCCCAGCCGACCGCGTCGCCGAACGTCCACTCGCTCAAGCAGTTCCACGTCCACAAGTTGGGATTTAGGTGGACGCCAATGCGGTTCACCGACCGGCTGGTGGCTACCAGGTCCCGGCCTGACTCGTCCACCGCCTCGATGCGCACCACGGTGGGCGCGCCGGTGCCGGGATCGCGCTCCAGCACGTCGCGCCGTCCCTGACCCGGAACCAGCCGGGAGTATTCGCCGTCACGCAGGTAGTAGCCATGAATGATCGTGCAGTCGGGGTCGTCTCCCTCGCCGTAGGCCATGGTCAGGGCGTGGAAGCCGTCAGTGTCCGATGCAGTGGCATAGCTGTAGCCGCCTCGCACCGCGCCGTGCAGCGTGGCGCCGAATTGGCTGCGAGGTCCCCACGACCGGTCCCTCATCCCGTAGGCATCCACCTCGTAGGTTTCCTCGCCCAACCGGATGGCGCCCTGGTACCGGCCCGGCTGGTCTAAATGGCCGTCGCCCAAATAGTTGGGCGGGCACACCGCGGTGAATGTCAGGTCCACCTCAGCCTCCTCGTGGTCTTGGCACAGGAATCTGATCCGGTACTTGTTGAGGGGCTCGATCGCCTGGTAGCGGATTCCGTTGGGCAACTCGATGTCGCTCAGCGGCTGGTCGGGCAGGGGCAGGTGCCAGAAGTTCTTGGCGTAGCGGCAGTTCCAGATCTGGTCGCCGCCGGTGTCCCAGAAGAACGCTCCGCCGGAGGTCACGCCCTGGTTGGGCCGAAAAAATGGGTAGAGCTGGCCCGAAAGTTTGTGCTCGGGAGCAGCAAAGGTGAACCAACAGGTCTCGGTCCAGTAGGGATCCTCGGACGTCGGCGGGTGGAACTCGTCGTCGGGATGAGTGGCGGAGTCAGTAGAGGGGTTGTCGGACATGGGGTGCCATGCTATGGGAGTGACCCTTGGCCCTGACGATCTGGTACTCAGTTCGGGCTCGCTGGACAATCCCTCGATTGAGGTGCTCGTGGAGGCCGCAGTAGCCGGAGGTTTTGCCGGCTTGACCCTGTGGCCGGCGATCTATCCGCCCGACCCGGCCATCGGCGAACGGATTCGCGACGCCGGGCTGGCTGTCGTGGACATGGACGCGGTCATCGTATGGGTGGGACCAGACGACCCTGGCGGGCCGTACTACGAGGAAGCCCCTCGCGAATTGGTGTTCGAGGCAGCCGCCGCGCTGGGGGCCACCGGGGTGAACAGTCTCCTGGTATGCCCCGGAACGGCCTCCAAAGAACAGGCAACGGAAGCCATGGCCGATTTGGCCGATCAAGCGGCAGCCATTGGGGTGGACGTGTACATGGAGTTCAGCCGCAGTCGGCCCATCCCCGACCCGCAGGCCAGTGCTGAGGTGGTGGCCGCCACCGGCCGGGCCAACTGCGGCCTGACGGTGGACTTCTGGCACGTGCACTACGGGCCCGGAGACTTCGCCGACTTCGCCTCCATTCCCGGTTATCTGATCGGGGCCATCCAACTCAACGACGCTCCAGCCGATGTTCCCGACGACCTGGGCTGGGCTACCCGCTATCAGCGCTGCGTGCCTGGCGAGGGGGTCATGGAACTGGCCAACGCGCTGCGCACCCTACGAGACGCCGGATGCCAGGCGCCTCTGACCTTGGAAGTGTTCGATGGCAGCCGCCTAGAGGCGCTGGGAGCCGTGGGATTTGCCCGCCTGCTGGGCGACGCCACCCGCCAGCTAATCCAGGACTAGATGCCTACCCTGACAGGTAAACCACCGGCCCGGTACACCGCGTCGATGAGTTCCATCGTCTTGATCGACTCCGACGGGGGATACAGGTTGGGGCCACCGTCTTCCACGCAGGCTCGGAAGGCCCGAAGCTGGCAGATGTAAGTGGCCACCGGCTGCGCAGGCTCGTGGTGGACGGTGTTGCCATCGTGGTCGGTGACAGTGAGGCCACTCCCCCACATGGGGGCCAGCGGGTTGTCTATGAGCAGTCGCCCCTCGGCGCCGGTCACCACCACCTCGGCCCGAAACTCGAAATCGAATGCCTCGGGGTCTATGTCGTCAGGGTCGCCCAACTCGGCCTTGCGGTCGGTGCCGGTGAACTCCGAGAGTATGGACGCGGTGGCCCCGCTATGGCGATAGCGCAGCTCGGCGGTCATCTTCCGGTCGATGTCCGGGGCCATCTCCTCGCACTCGGCTTGCACCACTTCGAGCTCTCCGAAAGCTCGCAGGTTGCTGAGGGCATAGGAGCCGGTGTCCATGAGGGCGCCCCCCGCCAGGTCGTAGCGGTAGCGGATGTCATCGGGGCCGTGCATCGACGGAAAGACCATAGCCGCCTCCACATGGGTCACCTCGCCTACCGCGCCTTCGGCCACTAGTTCGATGGCTAGTTCTGCCTGGGGGTGGAAGCGCCAATGATAGGCCTCCATCACCACTAGCCCGGATCGCTCTGCCGCATCGGCTACTTGGCGGGCCTCGTCGGCATTGGCGGTGAACGGCTTTTCCAGCAATACCGGGTTGCCCGCCTCCAGTGCGGCGATGGTCCAGCGGGCATGGTGGGAGTTGGGCAGCGGGTTGTACACCGCGTCGATCTCGTCGGAGGCCAGCAGATCGTCGTAGCAGTCGAATACCAGAGGAATGCCATGCTCATCGGCATAGGCCCAAGCCCGCTGCGGATCGCGGGCCGCCACCGCGGCCACCTCCACTCCGTCCACTTCTTTCGCCGGTTCGATGAGCCCCATCGGCCCGATCCACGCCGCCCCCAACACGCCGATTCGCATAGCGGCAGGTTAGCTAGGCGGCAAACGCCGCCTTCAGATCAGAGGCCAACTCTGGGCGGCAGATGAGGATGCCCCACTGGGCCAGATCGCGGCGGTTGTAACACAGCGGGGACCCGTCAAGGTGGGAAACATGCAGCCCGGCGGCCAATGCAATGGCGGCTGGGGCACAGGTATCCCACTCGTAGAGCCCCCCGGCGTGAACCCAGGCGTCGGCTTCGCCAGTCACCACGGCCATGGCCTTGACCCCGGCTGAGCCCACACCGTATACGTCAGCGTCGAGGTGGCGGGCTAGGCGGTGGCCGTCCCATCGCACTCGGGAGCGGGACATCACCACCAACGGTCGCTTTCGACCAGAGTCAGCTGGAGGCCCGTCGGGGCTCATAGTGCTGAATGTGCGGCCCCAGGGAGGCACCGAAACCGCCCCGGCTGCTGGTTCGCCGTTCACCGCCAGCCCGACGTGGACCGCCCAGGTGTCGCTCCATTGGTCGGCATAGTCCGACGAGCCGTCCAGCGGGTCGACGATCCATACCCGTTCGGCCGCCAAGCGGGTGCCGTCGTCGCGCCCTTCCTCCGACAGCACGGTGTCGTCGGGCCTGAGCTGGGCTAGCGCCCCGGTAAGATAGCGATGGCTGAGCTGATCGCCTGCCATCTCCCGGTGGAGGTAGCCAGCGCGGGATTCCTCCATCTCATTCGAGAGGGCCTGAAGCTGTTCTCCAGCCTGCTGGGCCAGCCAGTGGGCCAGCTCATGGTCGTTGGGCACATGATCACTTGGCTCGTGATCACTTGGCTCCGGGGTCTCGGTCACGGAGCCAGCACAATCGGCCGCCAGTCGAGCACCGGCACCGGATCAGCACCGTCTCGCTCGGCCTGCACAATCACCGTGAAGGCCAACAGACGGCCGTTGGCTACCGGCTCGGCCGCATTGAGGGTGGCGGCCACATCCACCACGTCACCCTCGAATACTGGGCCGATGTGGTTGCAGAGATGCCAGCCCACCACAGTGGCCGCGGTGGGCACTAGGCGCGTCAACCCAGCCTGGGCCAGTCCCACGGTGTGCCCGCCATACACCAGGCGCTTTCCCCCCTGGCCCAGCGACGCATCCCGATGAATTGGGGCCAGGTTTTGGGTGAGCCGTACCAGCGCGGGGGCATCGGTCACCGTGTCGCGCAGCGGATCGCGGTGGGTTTCCCCGATCGCCCACTCCTGCGGCGTCCCCAGCAGGCTCAGATCCCAGTCGGCCGGGGCGACCTCCACAAACGAAGTCATGTGGATCTCATTGGGAGTTCCTCCGAGATCGTCTTCGTGCCCTGTGGGGGCATCAGAGCGGCGGTGAACAAGGGCGCATCGTTCGAAGTCCAGCACTAGGCGACCTTGATCGTCGACCGTTTGCATGCCGAGCAGCACCAAGCCCCGAGGAGGCCGGTCGGGCCGGGCGGAGGCCTCTCGAAGGCCCCTAACGGTCACCGTCGTGGTGAGAGTCTCCCCCACTCGTACCGTGCGCAGTTGGCGCACGCCCCGGTAGAACAGGTTGGCCACCACCTTGCGGGTGGCCACGGTGGATTGGCCTATGGCCACTTGCAATACCAATGCAGGGTTGACCACCGATCCGGGTTGCCCGGTAATGGCCTCGGCCAGCGGGCGGCTCAGGCTGATGGCCAAGGGATCGCCGCAAATGGCCTGATATACCGCGGCTTCACCCGGTCCAATAGTGATCGCCGGGGCAGGGTCGAGCGACTCGCCCACTTCAAAATCCTCGAACCAGGGACCGTCTCCTGCCGGTGCAACCACGCCCCGCAGTAAACCACGCCAGACGGTGACTTCCTGAACTGGCATTAGGGTCTGGCCATGACAGCAGCTCCGCCCGAGGAAGTCCCGGCCATCATCGAGGTGGCCATCAACGGAATCACCAGCCCCGAAATCAACCCCAACGTGCCCTTGAGCCCTGAGGCAATCGCCGCCGATGCTCTGGGCTGCATCGAAAGGGGCGCGGCCATCATTCACACCCACAACCACGACATCAGCCTTGCTGGCCGCGATGCCGCCGACCCATACATCGAGGCTATGGCCCCGGTGCTAGCCGCCCGTCCTGACGCCCTGTGGTACCCCACGCTCACCTCTGGGGACCATCAGGCCAAGTACGCCCACATGGCCATGATCGCCGAGGAACTGCCCCTGCGAATGGTGGCCGTGGACCCCGGCTCTACCAACATCGGCGGCGCCGGACCCGATGGCCTCCCGGTGGGCGGCACCTACAAGAACGACTACGCCGAGATCCGGGCCAGCTTCGACTTGTGCCGCGACAACCGCTGGGCCCCGGCGATGGCCATTTACGAGCCCGGATTCCTGCAATGCGTGCTCACCTACCACCGCGTCGGCCAGTTGCCTGCGGGCTCGATGGCCAAGCTCTACTTCGGCGCCGAGTGGGGGCTCTCCCGCCGCTCCAAGGGAGTCACCTTCGGGCTGCCCCCTACCAAACACGCCCTGCTGGCCTATCTAGACATGCTGGAGGGCACCGACATTCCCTGGTCGGTGTCGGTGTGGGGCGGCGACCTCATGGCCACCCCTGTGGCCCGGCTTGCCCTAGAGATGGGCGGCCACCTCCATGTGGGCATCGAGGAGTTCTACGACCCCGACCGCTCCCCCACCAATCAGGAGCTCTTGTCTGAAGCCGTGGCCCTGTGCAACGAGGTCGGCCGCCCTCTGGCCACCTGTGACGAGACAGCCGAAATGCTGAAGCTGCCCTAGCGGCCTAGACGCAAGGGTTGTCCATTGCGCCGAGACCCTCGATCTCGGAGCGGATCACATCCCCGGGCTTGAGGTAAACGCCTTGGGCATGGCCGACCCCTCCGGGGGTGCCGGTGAAGATGAGGTCTCCGGGGTGCAAGGTGAGGATGGACGATAGATATGCCACCATCTCCGCCACCGGGCGCATGAGGAAGCTGGTGCGGCTGTTTTGGCGCAAGTCGCCGTTGACTTCGCAGGAGATGGCCAAATCGTCGGGGTTTTCCACCAAGTCGGGGCTCACCAGTGCAGGGCCGATGGGACCAAACGACTCCCGTGACTTGCCCAGAGAGAACTGAGGCGGGGAGGCCGCGGTCTGCAAGGCCCGGTCGGAGATGTCCTGGCCGATCATCAGCCCGGCTACCCGGTCCCAAGCCTGAGCTTCGTCCACCGCACGGGTTTCGATGCCGATCACCGCAACCAGCTCGCATTCGTAGTCGCAGTGTTCGCCCACCAACTTCACCGGCGCGGATGGCCCGACCAGGCAGGTGGGGAACTTGGTGAACACCACCGGTGCCTCGCTGGCGGTCCGGCCCATGGGATCGACTCGATCGATCTCCTCGATATGGTCCCGGTAGTTGAGCCCGTAGCCGAACACCTGCTGTGGGTTGGGCACTGGGGGGCCTAGCTCGGCTGGGCTCAGCTGACCGTCGGGCAAGCCTCGGTTGGCCCAGAGGCGGTGGAGATCATCAACGTCGGCCAAGGCGTCCATCGGATCCATGCCCATCGCCCAGAAGTCGGCGCCGTCCAGCAGCACCGCCTCTCCCGCCCGGTTTGCCAATCGATAGCTCATCGCCAGTCCTTAGAGAGCTAGAGCGCGGCGGCCAGCTCGACCGCTGACTTCATGGCACCCTCCAGGAAACCGGGCTGAGCGCAGTCGCCCACTGCATGGACTTCAGCTCCAGCAGACCGCAACTCGTCGGCCAGCGACGTGTCTGGAGCCAGTTCCGAGGTCACAACCACCAGATCAGCCAGCGTCGTCTGCTCGTTACCGTTGGAGCGCCACACCACCCCTTCGTCGGTGACTGCCACCACCTGCGCGCCGGTAACCAGGTTCACCCCTGCTTGGCCAAGGTCGTTGACAACCCGCCAGCGGCCAGGGAGCCCTAGAGAAAAGCCGAACGCCGGACCGGACTCGATGAGCGTTACCTCGGCCCCTTGGTGGTGGGCAGTCTCGGTCACCCCGATTCCGGGCAGGTCGCCGCCCAGCACGGCCACTCGGGTGGCATCCAATGAAGCCCCTTCAAGCAGCCACGGAGCCAAGTCGTCCACGCCCCAAACTTGGGGGCCATCGATGCCGTCCACATTGGGACGGCCCCACTGTCCACCTACCGCGACCACCACTGCATCGGGCGACAAAGCGCTTGCCCCGGCTGCGTCCAGGCGGGTGTTGAGCCGCACATCCACTCCGAGCTGATCGAGCTGGCGCTCGAACCACTCCATGAGCTCGGCGTTCACGTCGCTGGTGGCCGAAGCCAGCGCCCATCGGCCGCCCAGCCGATCAGATGCATCGGCCAGGATCACCTCATGCCCTCGGAGGGCGGCCACCCGGGCAGTCTCCATGCCCGAGGGCCCTCCGCCGATCACCAGCACCTTTTTGGCAGCCGACGCGGCCTCAGCGGTGAGCTCATCCTCCCTCCCCAGAAAGCCATTTCCCGCGCACCGAGTTCCCACTCGCAAGAAGATGTTGCCAATGCAGCGGTAGTGGTACACGCACGGACGCACGTCATCGGACTGGCCCGCGGCCAGCTTGTTGGGCAGATCAGGGTCGGCCAGGATCTTGCGGCCCATGGCCACAAAGTCGTATCTCCCCTCGGCGATGTGGCGATCGGCCGATTCGGGACTGATCCGACCCACGGCAATTATCGGCACGTCCACTTCGGCCTTCACTGCCGCCGCATTGGGCACCAGCAGCTCGGGCACGTGTGGGCCGTAGGAGTCGGTTGGTCCGGTGGCGATACCCGGGTCGTGGTAGGCCGACACGTGGATGGCATCGGCCCCCGCCGCGGCTGCAACCCGGGCGTTGTGCAGGGCATCGTCTAGGACGATGCCGTCAATGCCCACCTCGGTGCTGTTAAGCCGCACCCATACCGGGTAGTCGTCGCCCACTCGCCGGCGGATCTCAGTGAGGATCTCCTCCAGGAAACGAGCCCGATTCTCCACCGGCCCGCCGTATTCGTCGTCTCGGGTGTTGATGGTGGGCGACAAGAAGGCGTCGATGAGGTAGCCGTGGCCGCCGTGCAGCTCCACCGCGTCCACACCGGCCTCTCGGGCCCGTACGGTGGCTGCCGCGAATTGATCGATAACCGTGGCGATGTCGTCGTGGTCCATCACCCGGTAATGGGGGTTGG
>JAPPKI010000513.1 GCA_028820035.1 bacterium
TCATCGACGACGAGATGTGGCAGAGCTACCTCACCACTCCCCCGCCCGAGTACGTTGCCCCCGCGGTCGTTTGGCTGTGCACCGACGCGGCCGACTATGTGAGCGGTCACGTGGTTCATGCGGCCGGCGGGCAGGTGGCAGTGTTCAACGAGCTGCGGGAGGAACGGGCCATCTACCGGGGCGACCATGCCCAGGTCGATCCTTGGACCCTTGACGAGCTCGACCACCTCTTCCCCCGCAACCTGCTGCCCCGGCCCTGAGGAACAGGCCTCAGTCGTTCCCGCAGCTAGAGGGCGTGCTGGCAAACCCAGAGGTGCATGGAGATGCCTGAGGCCACCCCGGCGTTGATGGAGCGGGTGGAGCCGAACTGGGTGATAGCCAGCACCGCCTCACACACCTCCACTGCCTCGGGCGACAGACCAGGGCCCTCCTGGCCGAAGAGCAGCACACAGCGCTCGGGCAGCGAATAGCCCTCAATAGGCTCGGTGCCGGGGCCGTTGTCGATGCCCAAGATCGGCAGCTCGGCCTCAGCGGCCCAGGCGACCAGGTCGTCCAGCTCGGGGTGGTGCAGCACATGGAGGTAGCGGTCGGTGACCATGGCCCCCCGACGGTTCCAGCGTCGCTTGCCCACGATGTGTACCGCCGCCGCTGCGAAGGCATTGGCGTTGCGCACCACGGTGCCGATGTTGAGGTCGTGCTGCCAGTTCTCCACTGCGACGTGGAACCCGTGGCGGCGGGCATCCAGATCGGCCAAGATGGCCTCATGGCGCCAAAAGCGGTAGGCGTCCACCACATTGCGGGTGTCGCCAGCCTCCACCAGTTCGGGATCGAGGTGGGGTGGGAGGCGCTCAACCCAGCGCGGCAACGCCTACACCCCCGGACCTGCCGACACTCATTGGATGACGGTAGCAATCCGTTGACAATCGACTAGAAACTGCCCATGGTCAACCGACTTGTTCCCGCTGCGACCTCGATACTGCTGGCCGCGCTGCTGGCAGCCGCGTGCAGCGATGCCGACACCCCCGCCATCGGCGACGGCACCCTCGGCACGGTCACCGTGGGCCGGGGCGACTCCGTCCAAATCCGCTCGATCAGCTCCTTCGAGGACATGGGCGCCGGTGCCCGCGACTACATCAACATCGTGGAGATGGCCATCGATGACTACGGGCCGATCCATGGCGAATTCACCGTCGGGCTCGGCGAGGGCATCCACGACGGGTGCTCAGCCGATGAAGGTCCGAGAGTTGCCGAGGCTGCGTTGGCTGATGACGGCGTTGTTGGGGTGATCGGCACATCCTGCTCGTCGACCGCCACTACCGCGGTGCCGTTGATCACCGCAGAGGGGCTGGTGGTGATCTCCATGTCAAACAGCTCGCCGGCCCTCACCTCTGACCTGGCCGACACGCCGGCCGAGCACTATCAGCCGGGGTACTACCGCACGTCTCACAACGACCTTTATCAGGGTGAGGCGGTGTCCTCCTTCCTGCACAACACGCTCGGGGCGCAAAGCGCGGCGATTGTCCACGAGGGGGACGCCTATACCCGAGGGCTGGCCCAGGCATTCCGCTCCTCGTTCGAGCGCAGCGGCGGCACCGTAACCGACTTCGTGGAGGTCAACTCGGACGCGTCTGACCTGGCCGAGATGCTGACACGTCTAGCCGCCGGCAATCCCGATGCGCTGTACTTCCCGCTCACCCAAGACACGGCTGCCGAGTTCATCGAGGCCTTGAGACGCAATGGAGACTTCAAGGACACGGTGCTGGCGTCAGGCGACGGCGTTCTGCACGACGCATTCTTGGCCTTGGACTCCTCACGGGGGGTGTTCGTCTCCGGTCCCGACCTCGACTTCGGCGGCAATGCCAACCAAGCCACCGGCGTGGGCGCCGACCAAGCAGCCGAACGGTTCTCAATCAAAACGGGGTCGCCGCCCCACCGGGCCTTCTGGGCTCACGCCTACGACGCCACAACGCTGCTCCTCGATGCCGTCACCGCCGCATCTCGTATTGAAGGCCGCGTACTGGTGATTGATCGGGCGGGAATCCGCCAGTACCTCAACCAGGTTGCCGACTACCAGGGGCTCATCGGCGACATCAACTGCGATGCGTACGGGGATTGCGGTTCAGGAAGGATATCCATCATCGAGCACCTGAACCCCGACGACACCCTTGCCTCCCGGGACAATGTGGTCTTTCGGTTTTCCCCGTAGACACCCGCCGCAGACCCTTAGACCATCGCGGCGATCCGCTCGGCGTGCTCGTCGAGTGATCCGAAACAGGGGGTGAGCGCCCAAGCCCGCTTGAGGTAGAGGTGGGCGTCGATCTCCCATGTGAAGCCCATGCCCCCGTGGACCTGCACGCAGTCTTTGCCGTTGTGGTCGGCGGCCTCAGCGGCCAGGATGCGGGCGCCCGACACCGCCCGGTCCTCGTCGGCAAGTTCGGGAGCGTCGAGTACGCAACTGGCGTAGTACAGAGCGGCTCGGGCCACCTCTTCGCGGCTGTACATGTCGGCGCACTTGTGCTTGACGGCCTGGAATTGGCCGATGGGCTTTCCGAACTGCTGGCGCTCCTGCGCATAGGCCACGGCCAGCTCCCGAGCGCCAGTGGCCAGGCCCACTTGGAGGGCCGAGCACAAGAACACCGCGCGGTTGACCCAGCCGTAGCAGCCGCCGACCTCGTCACCCTGGGGCAGCTCGGCCACTCGGCCCACCGGGGTCAGCGGGTCCACCGACTGGGCCGGCTCGAACGACAGCTCCGCGGCGTCCACCCGCCACACACCGTCACCGTCGAGCACCAGCAGGGCGTCGATCACGTCGGGATACTCAACCAGCGCGGAACCGTCGGTGCGCTCGACGAGGCCGACCACAGAGTCATCCACCACCCCCGCGGCCAACAGAGTTCCCACCAGCGGCCCGGGCACCAGGGCCCGGCCGAGCTGCTCGAACACCAGCCCGGCTTCAGCCCAACCCAAGCCGACCCCGCCGTCTTCCTCGGGCACCACTAGCGAAAACACGCCGGTGTCAACCAACTCGCTCCACAACTGGCGGTCCACTCCGCCGCAGTCGGCCAATCCTCGCACGGTGTCGATGTCGAAGCGGCCCTGGCACAGGTCCCGGATGCCGTCGCACAGGGCAACCTGGTCGTCGGATAGCTCGAAGTCCATGCCTACCGCTCCTTGGGCAAGCCCAGGATGCGCTCGCCGATGATGTTTCGTTGGATCTCGGAGGTGCCAGCGGCGATCGACAAGCTGAGCACGTACAGGCGGCTGGCCACCATGTCGCCGCCGGTCTGTTCGTCACCGCCGCCCTCGGCCAGCACCAGGGCGCCTCGCTCCAGCATGCGGTGGGCCAAGTCGGCCATGCGCTTTTTCACCTCGGCGTAGTAGAGCTTGAACACCGATCCGCCGGGGCCGGGCATCCCGGTGCGCTGGGCCTGCGAAACAACCCGCTTGGTGAGCGCCCACAGGGCGTCGTATTCGGCCTGGAGATGGCCGATCTCCCGGCGAATCTCGTCGTCATCCCAGGCGGTAGACCCGTTGCGGCGGATGCCCCGAGCCAATTCGGCCATCTCGGCAAGCTGGTTCATCGTGCCCAGCAGCTCGCTGATGAAAGCGGTGCCGCGCTCGAAGCTGAACGTGACCATGGCCACCCGCCAGCCGTCGTTCTCGTCTCCCACCCGGTTCTCCACCGGGATGCGGACCTCGTCGAAGAACACCTCGCAGAATTCGCTGGAACCGGCCACGGTGGTGATGGGCCGCACTTCGATTCCGGGCAGATCCATGGGACAGATCAGCCAGGTGATGCCCCGGTGCTTGGGGGCCTCTTGATCGGTGCGCACCAGCAGCTCGCAGTAGTCGGCCACATGGCCGAACGATGTCCAGATCTTCTGGCCGGTCACCACGTAGTGGTCGCCGTCGCGGATGGCCCGGGTGGACAGCGAGGCCAGGTCGGACCCGGCGTTGGGCTCCGAGAACCCCTGGCACCAAACCTCCTCGCCCTTCAACATGGCGGGCAAGTGGCGGGCCTGCTGCTCGGCAGTGGCCTCCAGTATGAGGGTGGGGCCGGCGTGGAGCTGGGCGACGAAGTTCATCCCCACGTAGGGCGCGCCCATCCTGGTGGTCTCCTCCAGAAAGATCAGGTGCTCGGTGGGAGTGGAGCCCCGGCCGCCGAACTCCGACGGCCAGTTGATACCCGCGTATCCGGCGTCGTAGAGCTTGCGCTGCCAGCCCATGTCCCATTTCCGGCGAGCGGTCCAATCGTCGCGGTCGGGAGGATCACCCAGCGTGGGCAGCACTTCGCCGAGCCAGTCGCGCAGCTCGTCGCGGAACGCGATCTCTTCTGCGGAGAATCGAATATCCATCGGCTGCGATGGTACCGACCTTCAGAGAAGGGTCAGTAGTCGATCCATCAGGGAGTCGATCTCTTGGGCGCAGGCGATGAAGATGTCTTCATCAAAGCCGCCGGGGTCCACCACCTCTTCGCCGTAGGGCAACGGGGCGTCGGCCAGGTTGAGGGCGGCCACCCGCTGGGCCAAGGACTCAGGGCCGGGCGGCAACTCGTCGACGAGGCGCTTGATGGTGGCGGTGCGGGCCGCGGCTTCGGGGTGGACTCGGCGCACGTAGTCCACATGCTCCGGGGCAAATGCCACGATGAGATCGGCGCCTCGGGCGTCGGCGGCGGTGAGCTGGTGGCTGCGGTGGCTTCCGTCGGCCAGTCCCAAGGATTCCAGCGCCCGCCGGGTTCGCCCGCTCATGGGCAAGCCTTCAATGCTGTGGGTGCCTGCTCCCACAAATCGCACCGCATCGGTGCGGGCCCGTCCGATGACGGTGGCCATCACGGATCGGGCGGCGTTGCCGGTACACAGCATCACCACCACCGGCCTGTTGTCTGAGTCGGTCATGGCCGGTCGGCGGCAGGACGGACGAACAGGGCCTCGGCCTCGGCGGTGAGCATGCCCCCGGCATGGCACTGGCCCGCGGCGGTGACCCGCCGGCTGCGGACGCCGGTCAACCGGCCGGTGAGAACCAGTTCGGAGTTGAGCGGGGTGAGGACCCGATAGCGCACGGTGAGCCGGCCGGTGAATGCTCCCCGTTGCCCGGTCAGGCGGTAGGGCAGCACCCCCAGAAGGTTGTCGAACATGGCGGCCAGGTAGCCGCCGTGGACGGCGCCGGGCGGCCCCTGATAATCCTCGCCCAAGCACACCACCGCGGTCACGGTGGGGTGGCCCAAGTCGTCGACGTCGTATTGCACATCCAGCGCGGGAGGGAGCAAGTTGGGCGCAGCCAGCCGTCCCGATTCGCTCACGCCGATTGGGCTCGGCTCTGAGCCTCCTCGGCGATGCCGGCAGCCATCTTCGCTACCGCCGACGCCATGAAATTGCGCAAAATCCCGCCGGTCATCGGAATGACGACGTCGAACCAGGAATCCCAGTGAAGCTGGCAGCTATCGCCCCCGTCGTCACCCACCAGCATCATCTCGGAGCGGTAGTTGCGTATCGGCAGTGGCGCGCTCAGCAACCGATAGACCATACGATGGGGCGGCTCGAAAACGGTGACCTCCTCACGGGTGCTCACCGGGCCGGTGCGGAACGCCCGAACCGCCCCCACGCCGTTGGGCTCGGGCGATCCCTCGATTTCCAGGTCGACCCGGGAAGCGGGCGTCCACCGGGAGTAGAGCTCGTGGCTGGTCATAACCTCCCAAGCGATCTCCCGAGGAGCCGCTATGGAAGTGGAGGATGAGAAAGTCTGCATATCCGGCTACTGCTAACCCAGATATGCGTCGCGCACGGCCGAGTTGTTGCGGACTTCCTCGGGCGAGCCCTCGCCGATTACCTGGCCCAGGTTCAACACGGTGATCAGGTCGCACTGGGCCATCACAAAGGCCACGTCGTGCTCCACCAGCAGCACCGAGCACTGGTCTTCAGACCGGATGGTCTGGATGATCTGGCCGAGCTGTTCGGCCTCCTCGTGCTCAATGCCGGAGGTGGGCTCGTCCAGCAGCAGCAGTTTGGGACGAGACACGATGGCTCGACCCAACTCCACCATGCGGGCTCGGGCGATAGGCAGCTCTCCCGCCGGGGTGTCTTTGATGTCGGTGAGGCCGCACAATTCCAGCACTTGGTCTACTCGCTCACGCCGCTTCGCCTCGATGCGTCGGCGGGCGGGAAGAGCAATCAGGTCGGCGGTGATGCCGCCCCCACCCCCTTCCCATTCCAGGGCCGACAGCACGTTGTCGGCCACCGACAGCCATCCGAAAGGCTGCTGACGCTGGAAGGTCCGGCGGATACCCCGACGGGCCCGCCAGGTAGCCGGACGGCCGGTCAGCTCCTCGCCCTCCAAGCGGATAGAGCCGGCTGCCGGGGTATTCACGCCCGTGATGCTGTCGAACAGGGTGGTCTTACCCGCGCCGTTGGGTCCGATGAGACCCCTGACCTGGCCGGACGGCACCGACATAGACACGTTGTCCACCGCCACCACGCCACCGAAGCGAACCGTGACCCCTTCCACGGCCAAGAGAGGCTGGCCCGACTCGGCGGGGCGATCGGCCACCGCAGTGGCCCCCTCAGTGCTCATCTCCGCCACGCTACTCCAGAGCAGACCGACACGACCGGTTGAGCTGGCGGGTGGACGGGCCTGGGATTCAGATGCCCAGGGCGGCGGCGATTCGGTTCCGGTGCCAGGCGGCGTCGCCCCAAGCGGCTGACAGGGCCCAGCCCCGCTTCATCCACAGATGCAGGTCGTATTCGAAGGTGTAGCCGATGGCGCCGTGGCACTGGAGGGCAGTGCGGGCGGCCAAGTCCACCGATTCAGAGGCCAAAGCCTTGGCCAGCGACACATCCCGGCTGCGGTCGGGATCGCCGGCGGCGATGCACCAGGCGGCATGGCGGGCCGTAGGGCGGGCGAACTCGATCTTCAGGGCGGCGTTGGCCAGGTGGTGCTTGACCGCCTGGTAGCTGCCCACTGGCTTGCCGAACTGATAGCGCTGAGCCACGTACTCCACGGTGGCGTCCAACAAGTGCTGGGCTACGCCCACGCACTGGGCGGCAGCGGCCCCGGCGGCCCGGTCGAAGGCCAGCCCGGGATCGGCATCCAGCACCACCTCTTCACCATCCACCTCGAACAGGCGACGGGACCAGTCAACCGACTGATGCTCGACCAGCGACGCTCCTGCTACCGGCACGGCCCGAACCTGGTCGCCGATGAGCAGCACCAAATCGCACGTCGCCGCCCCTACCGCATAACCCCCATCGGAGCCCGCGCCCAGGGTTGCCTCCCCTGCTACGGCCTGCTCCAACCAGGCTTCGGCAATGGAGCCGCCCGCCTCGGCCAGGGTGGGAATGCCCACAGCGGTGTGCTCCAGCAGGGGCTCGGGCAAAGCAGCCCGTCCGGCCTCCTCCAGAAGCAGCACCAAGTCGGTCTCATCCATCCCCAATCCGCCAGCCGCCTCAGGGGCGGTCATGCCCACCACGCCCATCTCGGCCAGCGCTCCCCACAGGCCGTCGGTTCGGCCGGTGTCGTTCTCCCAGGCCGATCTCACCACCTCCGGCGGGCATTCGTTAGCCAAGAGGTCTCGCACCGCCTCTTGGAACATGATCTGGTCGTCGCTGAACGAGAAATCCACGTCTACCGCCTCGGGAGTCCCAGAACTCGTTCAGAGATGATGTTTCTCTGGATCTCGTTGGTGCCGGCGTAGATCGGACCAGACAGTGCGAACACATAGCCGTCCATCCACGAGCTGTCGGCCCGCTCCCCGTCGCGGCCCATCAGCCGCAGCGCGGTGGCATGCAGCTCCACATCCAGCTCCGACCACAGCACCTTCATGAAGCTGGCCTCCGAGCCGATGGGAGCGCCGCCCCGCAGACGGGCCTCGGTGGCGTAGGTCTGCCAGCGGTAGGCCTGAGCTCCCATCCAGGCGCTCACCACCTGATCCCGGCGGTTAAGGTCAGCGCCCTGGCTGTCGGCCAACTCCTGGTAGAGGCCCACCAGACGGTCGGCCGCGGCCATGAATCGGCCCGGCGCCCTCAGGTTCAGGCCCCGCTCGCTGCCGGTGGTGGCCATGGCCACCGCCCAGCCTTCGCCCTCGCCGCCCAGCAGGTGGCGCTCGTGTACTCGGGCGCCGTCAAAGAACAGCTCGGCGAAACCAGGCTCGCCGTCTAGGCGGCCGATGGCCCTGGCCTCGAGCCCCTCGGTATCGGCCGGAACCAGCAGATAGCTCAATCCGGCGTGGCGCTCGGAGTCGGGATCGGTGCGCACCAAACAAAAGAACCAGTCGGCGAAAGCCCCCCGAGAACACCAGGTTTTCTGGCCGTCGATCACGAAATGCTCGCCGTCGCGCCGCGCCTTGGTCTTGATCCCGGCCAGGTCGGATCCGGCGTCGGGCTCCGACCACCCCTGGGCCCAGATCTCGTCGCCTCGGGCCATAGGCCGCAGAAAACGGTCCTGCTGCTCTGGGGTGCCAAATTCGAAGATGGTGGGGGCCAAAAGGCTCACCCCGTTGGACGAGACCCGTCCCGGTGCGCCCGATGCCCAATACTCCTCCTCGAAGACCAGCCACTCCACCAGCGACGCTTCCCGGCCGCCGTAGCGCTCGGGCCACGACACCACCGCCCACCCTGCGTCGAACAAGATGTGCTCCCACTCGCGGTGCTCCTCAAAACCCTCTGGGGTGTCCATGGAGGCCAGCGGCTCGGCGGGCACGTTCTCGGCCAACCAGGTGCGGGCCTCGTCCCGGAACTCCTCTTCCGTCGACGTGAACGACAGGTCCATCAGCGCAGAACTCTAGGGATCGTTCGGTGTTGGGCCCGAACCGGCCAGGCGGTCCAAGACCTCTACGGCTTCGGCGACGATGGAATCGATGATCTCCTGGCAACTGGGGAGGGCGTCGATATTGCCCACCACCTGCCCAGTCGGCAGGATGCCGACTTCGGGGTGGCCGTCCACCATGGCGGCCTTGGTCATCATGGGGGCGTTGGCCGCCATGGCCATCTGAGCCCAGGTGAGGTTGAGGCTGCGACGCATGGCCAGCCCCTCCGACAGCAATTGGCGGTAGCCCACCCCGGTAAGGGCTCTGAACTTCAGCGCATTGCGGGCCGCCCGGATGAACGACAGGGGTCCCGAGCGCTCCAGCCGGGAGATCACACTGGTGTTGATCACCCGCTGGGGCACGCCGTCTACCGCGGTGGTCACTACCGTGCCGGTGAGCTTGGTGTCGAGATAGACGGCCTTCACGTGGTCGGGCACATCGCTGTCGGACGACAAGAGAAATCGGGTGCCCATGGCGACGCCGTCGGCCCCGAAGGCCAGGGCCGCGGCCACGGAGCGGCCGTCCACCATGCCGCCGGCGGCGATGACCGGGATGTCCACCGTGTCGATCACCGCGGGCAGCAGCAGCGTGGTGGCGATGGGACCGGTGTGGCCTCCGCCCTCGGCCCCCTGGGCGATCACCGCGTCGACTCCCCAAGCGGCCACCTTCTCGGCGTGGCGGGGGGCGCCGATGGTGGGCACTACCAGCACTCCGGCGTCCTTCAGTTTCTTGACGATGGCCTCGCCGGGAGCCTGGGCAAAGCTGGCCACCGGGATCTGCGCCGCAATGATGTGGTCAACCCGGCTGTCGATGTCAGCGGCGTCGGTGCGGAGGTTTACGCCAAAGGGCCGGTCGGTTGCCGCAGCCACCGCGTCGATGGTCTCCACCATCTGATCAAAGGTGAGCGGCGCGGCGGCAATGATGCCCAGGCCTCCGGCGTTGGAAGTGGCCGCAGTCAGCCGGGCTCCTGACACCCATCCCATTCCGGTTTGGACGATGGGGTACTCCACCCCGAACAGCTGGCACACCTGGGTCTGGAGTCGGGGATCTACAGCCATCGGAGGCTCAGCGGAACTCGGCCTTTCGGGCACCGGCGGGGTCGAGCACCTCGCGGATCAGGTGAAGTTCCTCGTCGGTGGGCAGCCGAGTCTCGACTACGTCGTCGGTACCGGCTAGCTCGAACGCGGTGGCCTCTACCACTTGCTCCACAGTCACACCGGGGTGAAGCGAGGCGATCCTCATGCGGTTGTCGTCGGTCTGGAAATCGAACACCCCGAGGTTGGACACCACTCGGCGCACCTCGTGGAAGCGGTTGCTCGGCGAGCCGAGCGCCCGCATCCGGTCGTACCCCGGCCCCGACACCACGTCCACCGACGCCACGAACGAGCGGGTGGAGTGGTTGGGCACCCAATAGCTGGTGGTGTGGTTGACCAGGTTTCCCGGAGCGCCCCGCAAGCCGAGGAGCTGGGCCTTGGGCTGGCGGAAGTCGCCGATTGCGGCGATGTTCTGGTTGCCCCACTGGTCGATCTGGCTGGCCCCCATCATCACATGGCGCTTGCCCGACCACACGATGTCGAACACGGTGCGGTAGGGCACCCACGACTCCACCACCCTGGGGGCGTCAGGATCGCCCACCGGGAAGTCGTTGGCCGGCAGCACCGCCACCGTGTCGGTGTACACCAGGTCGGGCTCGAAGGTGGCCCGGGCCAGGCGACCGCCCACGATCGGCACGGTGCCGATGGGATTGCACAAGATCTCGCCGTCGCCCCGGAAGGCCTCGGCGCAGGCCACCACGCAGATCTCGTCG
>JAPPKI010000120.1 GCA_028820035.1 bacterium
GTGCGGGGGATGATCGCCGACCCCGAGCTGGTAGCCAAGGCCCGCGACGGCCGGGAAAGCGAGATCCGCCCCTGCATCGGCACCTCGGTGGGCTGCGTAGCCCGGTTCATGGTGGCCGGAAAGATGCGGTGCGTTGTCAACACCGCCGCCGGCCAGGAGACCAAAGTGCCGTTCGAACCGCTCGACCGGGTGGCCGAGCCCAAGCGTGTGCTCGTGGCCGGGGGCGGTCCCGCTGGCCTGGAGGCAGCCCGCACTGCGGCCCTGAGAGGCCACGATGTGATCCTCTACGAGATGACCGGCGAACTAGGCGGCCAGGTGCGCATGGCCGCCTCAGCCCCCCCTCGATCCGACCTGGGGGCGATCACCGCCTTCCTGGCCGACGAGCTCGACCGCCTCGGCGTGACCGTGAAGCTCCGCTCCCCCGTCGATCCCGACGTGGTGGCCGAGGAGCGGCCCGATGAGCTGATCATCGCCACCGGCACCACCCCCCGCCGGGGCTTCCAGATCTCCGCGCCATCAACATCGGTCCCCGGCGCCGACCTACCCCACGTTTACACCAGTTGGGAGGTGCTGGGTTTCGGCGGCCGAGCCGCTATCGGCGACAAGGCAGTGGTGTTCGACGACACCGGCACGTTCGAGGCCATTTCGGTGTGCGATGCCCTGATGGCCACGGGCGCAGAGGTGACCTTCCTCAGCCGCCACGAGCAGCTTGGCGCGACGATCCTGTATCCAGCCGCCACCGTGGAAGCCAGCCGGGAACGGCTGTTCAGCGGACCATTTTCCTTCACTCCCGCAGTGGCGCTCCGGGAGATCACGCCCGAGGGTGTTGTGGCCCGCGACCTGGGCACCTACACCGAGAGGAGCTTCGAGGCCGACACTGTGGTAGTCGTCAGCTACCACGACTGCAATAGCGGCCTGGCCGACCACCTGCGCTCGGAAGTGGATGAACGATCCAACGCACCTCGCTTCAACATGCACCTAGTGGGCGACGTCAACGGCACCAACAGCATCATGGCCGCCATCCACGCCGGCGCCCGAGTAGGCCGGGTGCTCTAACGGCTGATCCTCAGTAGGAAGTCGGTAGCATCCCATAGGTGAGCAGCTTGGGGGACGCAGCCTTTCGGATGGTGTCGTCATTCGAGCCGGCCGGGGATCAACCCAAGGCCATAGCTGCGCTTTCAGAGGGGTTGGAGCGGGGCGACCGGTTCCAGACGCTGTTGGGCATCACGGGATCGGGCAAAAGCGCCACGGTGGCCTGGACCATCGAGCAGGTGCAGCGGCCCACTCTGGTGCTGGCGCCCAACAAGTCGCTGGCCGCCCAGTTGGCCAATGAGATGCGGGAGTTCTTCCCCGACAATCGGGTGGAGTACTTCGTGTCGTACTACGACTACTACCAGCCCGAGGCCTACATGCCGGCTTCCGATACCTACATCGAGAAGGACTCGTCGGTGAACGACGAGATCGACCGGCTGCGCCACTCCACCACCGAGGCGCTGTTGACCCGGCGGGACGTGATCGTGGTGGCGTCGGTGTCGTGCATCTACGGGCTGGGCGGCCCTGACGAGTACAAGAACCTGCTGTGCATTGCCAAAACAGGCCAGAGCTACGACCAGCGCGACCTGCTGCGTCGGCTGGTGGACATGCAGTACGAGCGCAACGACACCAATCTGGTGCGGGGCCGTTTCCGGGTGCGGGGCGACGTCATCGAGGTTCACCCTGCGTATGAGGAGTTTGTGGTTCGCATCCAGCTGTTCGGCGATGAGGTAGAGCAGATCACAACCATCGACCCGGTAACCGGCGAGCGGCTCCACACCCTGAGCGAGGTGGTGGTGTTTCCTGCCACCCACTATGTGGCGGGCGACGAGCGGATGCGCCAGGCCATCGAGGGCATCGAGGATGAGCTCCAGGAGCGGCTGGCCTATTTCGACAAGGAGGGGAAGCTGCTGGAGGCCCAGCGGCTGCGGATGCGCACCACCTACGACCTGGAGATGATGCAGGAGATCGGCTTCTGCAACGGCATCGAGAACTACTCCCGCCACATCGACGGGCGGGCCCCCGGTGAGCGGCCCTACACCCTGCTGGACTACTTCCCCGAAGACTTCATCACCGTGATCGACGAATCCCACGTGGCCGTTCCCCAGCTTCACGGCCAGTTTGAAGGCGATCGCAGTCGCAAGAACACGCTGGTGGACCACGGCTTCCGGCTGCCGTCTGCGGTGGACAACCGGCCGCTGCGGTTCGAGGAGGTCATGGAGCGGGTGGGCCAGGTGGTATTTCTGTCGGCCACCCCCAGCGACTACGAGATCAGCGTCTCTGATCAGGTGGTGGAGCAGATCGTGCGTCCGACCGGGCTAGTGGATCCCGAAGTGCAGGTACGCCCCACCAAGGGCCAGATCGACGACCTGATGAAGCTCATCGAGGACCGCACCGAGGCAAGCCAGCGGGTGCTGGTTACCACCTTGACCAAGAAGATGGCCGAGGACCTCACCGAGTACCTGTTGGAGCTGGGGGTGCGGGTCCGCTACCTGCACAGCGAGGTGGACACCATCGAGCGGATCGAGATCCTCCGCGACCTGCGGTTAGGCGAGTTCGACGTGCTGGTGGGCATCAACCTGCTGCGGGAGGGCCTGGATCTGCCCGAGGTGTCGCTGGTGGCCATCCTCGACGCCGACAAGGAGGGGTTTCTGCGCAGTGAGACCTCGCTGATCCAGACCATCGGCCGGGCCGCGCGAAATGTGGACGGCCAGGTGATCATGTACGCCGACATGGTGACCGATTCCATGAGACGGGCGATCTCGGAGACCCACCGGCGGCGGGGATTGCAGCAAGCATTCAACGAGCAGCACGGCATCAACCCCCAGACCATCCGGAAGGCAGTCAGCGACATCCTGGCCGAGCTGCGCCCGGCCGAAGACGGGGTGCCCATCCCTGGCGGGGCCCAGCGCTCCCGTTCGATGGATCAGCCTCGGCGGCGCCCCGAGGTGATCGACTTAGACACCGGCGGCATCGAGCGCCTTATCCACACTCTCAGTGAGGAGATGAACGACGCCGCCGCCGAGTTGAAGTTCGAGTACGCCGCCCGCCTACGAGACGAGATCAAAGACTTGCAGCGCGATCTGCGGGCAATGGTCTGAGATCAACTCTCTTCCAGGACGTTTTCTTCTTGGGGCAGCCTTCGCCTAGGCCTGCTCGACCGGCTCCTCGATGGCCGCTTCGAGAGCCTCTGAGACGTCTTCTCTGCCATCATGCTCGGCGGGAGCTTCGAGAGCCTCTGAGACGTCTTCGCTGCCATCATGCTCGGCGGGAGCTTCGAGAGCCTCGCCGGACTCGGAGTAGTACTCGGCCCACGCCAGATCTTGGTCGGCGGCCACATCCTCGTTGACCGCGCCGATGTAGTTGCCCTCGGCGTCGTAGGCGTGCTCACCGAAGTGCTCCTGGAACTCGGCGGCCACCACACCGCCCTCGGCGGCCTGCTTGATCGACAGGCTGATGCGGCGGCGGTTGATGTCGAGGTCGATGATCTTCACCCACAGTTCCTCGCCGGGGGTAACCACCTGCTCGGGCAAGTCGATGTGGTGGGAGGAGATCTCCGAGATGTGCACCAAGCCCTCGATGCTCTCGCCCACCTGCACGAAGGCCCCGAACGGCACCAGCTTGGTGACCCGGCCGTACACCAGCTCGCCCACTTGGTGGCTGGTGGCGAACTCCTGCCAGGGATCCTGCTGGGTGGCCTTCAGCGACAGGCTGATGCGCTCCCGGTCGAGGTCCACTTCCAGCACCTGCACCTCGATCTCGTCGCCCACCTGCACCACGGCACTGGGGTGGTCTACGTGCTTCCACGACAGCTCCGACACGTGCACCAGCCCGTCCATGCCGCCCAGATCCACGAACGCCCCGAAGTTGACCACCGACGACACCACGCCGCTGCGGCGCTCGCCCGGCTTGAGGTTGTCGAGGAAGGCCTCGCGCTGCTCCTTCTCGGTCTCCTCCAGCCAGGCCCGGCGGGACAGCACCACGTTGTTGCGGTTCTTGTCCAGCTCGATGATCTTGGCCTCCAGGGTCTGGCCGATATAGGGCTGGAGGTCGCGCACCCGGCGCAGTTCCACCAGCGATGCGGGCAAGAAACCCCGCAGTCCGATGTCCACGATCAGGCCGCCCTTGACCACTTCGATCACGGGGCCAGAGACGGTTCCTTCCTTCTCCTTGACCTCTTCGATGTTGCCCCAGGCCCGCTCGTACTGGGCGCGCTTCTTCGACAGGATCAGGTGGCCGTCCTTGTCCTCCTTCTGGAGCACCAAGGCCTCGATCTCCTCGCCGAGGGTGACGATCTCGCCAGGGTCCACAACATTGCGGATGGACAGCTCCCGAGTGGGGATGATCCCCTCCGACTTGTAGCCGATGTCCAGCAGCACCTCGTCGCGGTCAACCTTCACCACCTTGCCGGACACGATCTGGCCGTCTTCCACCTGGACCATGGTGGCGGTGTAGGCGTCGTCCAAGAACTGGTCTTCGATGTCCTGGTCGGTGATCTGACGGGGGACGTAGTTCCCCTCAGCGTCAAAGGTTCCCACACCGTCGGGGGCGTCGATCACAGCCGTGGCGGCTGGCGGTGCGGGTTGGGTGGATGGGGCGGTATCGAGGTCGGACACGTTGAGTTGAGCCTCACAGGAGGAAGTGGATAGGACAATGGGCGCGGCGCAGCAGCCTGAACCGGCCCGTTGATGCTAACAGCACGCCTTGTACTGGGCTACTTGGCGTCGGCCCAGGTATGCCCCGACGACAGGTGTACTTCGAGGGGAACCCTCAGGTCGTAGGCCTCGGCCATTGTTTCCACGGTGAGCTTGGCCACGCCTTCGTGCTCGCCTTCGGGAACCTCCAGAATCACCTCGTCGTGTACTTGGAGGATGATGCGGCTGGCGAACCCCCGGTCTTGGAGCGCGTGGTCGAGCCTCACCAGGGCCACTTTGAAGATGTCGGCAGCCAAACCCTGGATGCCGGCATTCATGGCCTGGCGCTCGGCCGCTTGGCGAAGCCGAAAGTTGGAGGAGTTGATCTCGGGAATCCGAAGCCGCCGCCCGAACAGGGTCTCGGTGTAGCCCCGGGACCGGGCCTCGGCCACCGCTCGATCCATGTACTCCCGCAGCGCGGGGAAGGCCCCGAAGTAGGCGTCGAGGATCACCGCGGCCTCTCCGGTGGGGATGTTCAGCCGCGATCCCAAGCCGTAGGCCTCCATGCCGTAAGCCAGACCGTAGGAAACCATCTTGGCGGTGGACCGCTCCTCGATGCCCACCGCCCCGGGATCGATGCCGAACACCTGGGCGGCCACGGAGGTGTGGACGTCCTGGCCCGACTCGAAGGCATGGATCAGCCCGGGATCCTCGGCCAGGTGGGCAATGCAGCGCAGCTCGATCTGGTTGTAGTCGGCCACCAACAGCTCGCAGCCCTCCGCCGCCACGAACACCTCCCGGAACACCCGCCCGGTCTCGGTGCGCACCGGGATGTTGTGCAGATTCGGCGCATCGGAGCTGAGCCGCCCGGTGCGGGCCACCGTCTGGTTGAACGTGGCCCGGATGCGGTTGTCGGGCTCGAGCCCCACGGCGGCCACCAGGCCCTCCCCGTAGGTGGAGCGCAGCTTCTCCACCTCCCGGTAGTCCAGCAGCGCATCCACCACCGGATGCTCGCCCCGCAGCTTCTCCAGGGTGCCGGCGTCGGTGGAGTAGGCCCCTGTCTTGGTCTTCTTCTGAGGGGGAAGGCCCAGCTTGTCGAACAGCAGCTCGCCCACCTGCTTGGAGGAGTTCACGTTGAAGCTCCCCTCCCCCGCGGCATCGATCACCAGCGCCCGAAGCCGCTCGGCGTCGGCCACCAGCCGGTCGCGCAAGCCGGTCAGTCCTTCTACGTCCACCCCGATGCCCATGTGCTCCATGCGGGCCAGCACCCGAACCAGGGGCACCTCCATGTCATCGTTGAGGCCTCTCAGGCCTTGGGCGTCCAAGGCGTCCAGGAGTGGAGCAGCCAGATGGGACGCGGCCAGGGCTTGAAGGCCGGCCTGCATCGCCGGCGCCACCGAATCGCCGGAATCGTCATCGAACAGCCGGCCCTCGTCGGGCTGATCGATCCCCGGCAACTCCATCGCCGTATGCGTACGCATCAGATCGTCGAGTCCGAATCGCCCGCTGGCCGGGTCCAGGAGGTAGGCGGCGATCTGGGCATCCAGGGTAAGCCCGGAGGCATCGATGCCCTGTGAGAGAAGCCACAAGACAAACGGCTTGACGTCGTGGCCCATGAAGGGGGTGCCAGCGCTGAAGAATGCGGCCAGTGCGTCGTGGCCCGAGGATTCCAACAGCTCGGAGGGCAGCCACACCGCTTGGCCAGCGCCTCGGTCGGCAACCAGAGCCAGGCCCAGCAGCCGGCGTCGATGGGGTTGGCTCCGGTCGAACGGGTCGCCCCAACCTGCGGCCAGGGCCACCGGCTCGCCGCTATCGGCCAGCCGATTCAGCGCTTCGACGGCGGCATCTGCGGTGGAGATGGTCTCTACCGCAGCCTCCAATGCCCCACCAGCGTCGCCGTCGCCGCCCAGATCCACATCCAGCACCTCGGTCACGAAGTCGCGGAGGCTCCTGAACTCCAAGAAGTCGAACAGCTCCTCGATCTCGGCGGTCTTCGGCGGGGCCAAGCCCAAATCGTCCACGCCCAGATCGAGGGGGACGTCTCGCAGCAGCTCCATCAGCTCCAAATTCAACTTCACCCGCTCTTGGGCCTCGTCCAGGTTCTGCTGGAGCTTCGGGGTCTGGTCGGCCACATGCTGATACAGCTCGTCGATGGAACCGTAGGCGTTGATCAGCTTGGCCGCGGTCTTCTCCCCCACCCCGTTCACACCGGGCAGGTTGTCGGAGGGATCGCCTCGCAGGGCGGCGTAGGCCACGTAGTCCGACGGCTTCACCCCGGTGCGCTCCTCAATGCCGGCCTCGTCGTAGAGGGCGTAGTCGGACACCCCCCGCTTGTTGTAAAGCACCCGAATGTGGGGGTCTTCCACCAGTTGGTAGGCATCCCGGTCGCCGGTGACCACGATTACGTTCTCGCCCCGGTCGCGGGCTTGAGTGGCCAGCGTGGCGATCACATCGTCGGCCTCCACTCCGACGTGGTCCACCGCGGCGATCCCCAGCGTGTCCACCAGCTGGCGGACAATGCCCATCTGCTGGCGCAGCGCTTCGGGAGTCTCCTCGCGGTTGGCCTTATAGCTGGACTCCCGCTCGTGGCGGAAGGTCGGCTCGCGCCGGTCGAAGGCCACCCCTACCCGGTCGGGACCGTGGTCGCGCAGGAGTGTCAGCAGCATTCTGGTGAAGCCGTATACCGCGTTGGTCACCTGCCCACTGGCGGTGGTCATGTCTTCAGGTACGGCGAAAAACGCTCGATAGACCAGCGAGTTCCCGTCCACCAGCATCACGGTTCCCGGATCCTGGCCCGCGGCGCCCCCCTCAGCCATCGGCACGGACCCCGCTCAAGGCTTTCAGCTGGTCGTCGCCCATCTCGACGATCTCGGCGGCCACCTCGGCCATGGGACGGCGCTCGCTCATGGCCTGGTGCTGGATGTGGCTGTAGGCGTCGGACTCCGACATGGCCAATACGTCCATGAGCCGCCCCTTGGCCCGGTCGATGGCCTTGCGGGCTTCCAATCGGGCCTCGGCCCGCTCCACCTGGTGGTTGAGCGCCACCAGCTCTCGGAACCGCACCAGGGCCACCTCCACCGCGGGCACCAATTCGGCCCGCTCGAACGGCTTCACCAGGTAGGCCAGCGCGCCAGCATCGGCGGCCCGGGCAATCAGGTCCCGCTGGCTGAATGCGGTGAGCAGCAGCACCGCGCACAGCCGCTCGTCGCGGATCTGGCCGGCGGCGGTGATCCCGTCGGTCCCCGGCATCTTCACATCGAGAATGGCCACGTCGGGGCGCTTCTCCCGCACCAGGTCGAGAACCTGGTCGCCCTGGCTGGTCTCCCCCACCACCACGTAGCCCTCCTCCTCCAAGGTCTCTCGCAAGTCGAGGCGGATGATGGCCTCGTCCTCGGCCAACACGATTCGCACTGGATCGGGAGATTGCGAAGAGTCGGGCTGGGCCGACGGATCGGCCGCCGAAGTGGAGCCGGGCTGGGCCGACGGGTCAGACATCGGAATAGAACCTGTCCAGCAGATCGTCTTGCTGCTCTTCCAAGCTGCCGATCTCCTCCCGGAGCCGGGCCCGATGCCGGGCCATGGTCTCGGCCTGGCGGGCAGCGTCGCGGTGTTGGCGCTCAGCGGCGGGGGTCTCCGATACCAGTGCCCGCAGTCGGGCATCTTCAGCCAGATCCTCGAAGTGCAGGTACTGCTCCTCGGCTACTTCCAGGTCGGCTCGCAGCCGTTTCAACCGGTCAGTCAACTCAGCCAGCCGCCGCTCTGCCCTGCTCTGGGTCACGAGCCGATGCTATCTACCCGCCACAGCCACACACTGCTTCAGCTAGAAGCCAAAACCATGAGCACCACTAGCCTTTTGGCACACAACGATGGCAGGAGGCGAACACCGATGAGTGATGAGATCCAGGAGAACGCAGTGAATGGAAAGGTCTGGGCCGACTTCTGCGACAACTTGAAAGAGGCCGGCCAGATCATCCTCGACAACAGCACCGACGACCTCGACCGGCTTGAGGGTTTCCGCTATCTGAGCCGTCTGACCCGAGGAGAACTCGGGCGCCTTGAAAACCACGGCCCCGCTCACACCCAGATCTTGCCCATCGCCCACAACGTGAAGATCGGCTGCGACAACCCCGATGCCCTCTATCAGGGCGTCCCCATCAGCGGTGCATACGACTACCGCATCCGCGGGCCGCGGGGCACGGTGAACTATCTGAGCTTGAACGCGCTCTCCGGCAGCTTCGGGATGGGAGGTGCGCCCCCCGGCCGGCAGGGCGCCCTGGCGTTCAACGATCCCCAACCGGGCGAGCAGGTAGACGTGATCGCCAGCGCGAGCGAACCCGAATTGGAGCCTGGACAGCGGTGGCTCCAGACGGGACCGGAGACCAACCAGATCGCCATCCGCAACTTCTACCTAGACCGTTCCGTCGAGCGGCCCTCTGAGCTCCACATTGAGTGCCTCAACGGGCCCGACGAGCTTCCTCCGCCGCTGAGCGCCCAACGGCTGACTCATGGTCTCGCCCGGGCCGCGCTGGGGGTTCACGGCATCGCGCGACGATTCGTCGAATGGCTGGACATGTTCCAAGAGCGGCCCAACACGCTCGAGTTCCTCCCCAAGCGGGACGGTCCTGGTGGTTGGGGCGACCCCACCCAGAAGTTCCGCCACGGCTATTGGATCCTCGAGCCTGGCCAGGCCCTGGTGATCGACGTTCCTCCAATTGACGTGTACTACTGGAACTTCCAGCTCAACAACATCTGGGAGGAGTCGCTCGACTACGACTGGCTCCAGGTGACCGTGAACAAGCACACCGCGGTGTACGAGCCCGACGGCACGGCCCGCATCATCGTGGCCGACGAAGATCCCGGCTTCGCCAACTGGATACACACCGCCTACCGCCGCCACGGCACCATGGGCCTGCGCTACAACCAAGTAGTCGAAGACATCCCGCCGACGCTGCGGGTGATGGAAGCAGCCGACCTGCCCAGCCTGCGCTAGCTCCCTTCGGTGGGGTAGCCGTCGCGCTTCCACCAGTCGAGGCCGCCGATTAGCTCGCGCACGTCGAAGCCCAGCATGAGCAGTTTCATCGCGGTCTTGGTGGAGGCGTTGCACCCGATCCCGTCGCAATAGCAGACATAGGTGACCGACCGATCGAGTGAAGCGGTCGACTCGACATTGATCGTCCGGTGGGGCAGGCTGAGCGATCCGGGAATGTGCTCGTGGGCATGGGCCTCACCCGACCGGCCGTCCACCTCCACTATGGGCTCGCCGTTGCTTAAGGCTTCATTGACATCCCACGAATCCATTTCAAAATCAAGCTTGTGCTTGTAGTGGTTGAGCTGATCGGCCGTCATGGGTTCCATTGTGATGGGCAGACCGGCGCAAAGCCCCGTTGAACTGGCCCATTGTTGGACTCCAACACCGGAATTACGATTCGCTTGTGGGTCCGGACCCAGGTCGCGACGTTCTGGGAGTCACAGGAGCCGACGCGCCCAGGCCCGAGCCGCGCCAGAAGCTCAACAGGAAGGCCTACGAGCGGGAGCTGGCTCGACTTCAAGAGGAGCTGGTGCGGTTGCAGCGCTGGATCCGCCACAAGG
>JAPPKI010000547.1 GCA_028820035.1 bacterium
TACCGGGGCTCGAACACATGGATCGGCACCACCATGGTGGGCAACAGCACCATCCCCAGTGGGAACATGGGCATCGTGGTTGCCTCGGTCATCTTGGGGTGATCCAGCGTCGACGTCAGCCGAGCCGAAGTGGTGCTAGTTGGATGTCGTCGAGGGTCGGCTTCGCTTCCAGGCTGGCCAAATGGCCGACGACACGGCTCTCAAGTTCCTTCAGAGCCTGGTTGTCCAGCGTGCCCTGCTGGTTGGCGATGAAAGCGAAGGTCAACTCTTGGCCACGGCCGATGTCGATATACCCCATCATCACCGAAGTGCCCGATGTCCCGCCTGACAGCGCTCTGATCCGCCCGGGGTTATCGACGCTGGTGAATCGGCTCTGAAGCGGTCCGGCCTCGGCGGCGGTGGGCAGCAACTCACGGAACAGCGGGGCGTACTCATTGCTGTCTAGGAGTGCCGTGAACACCGGGCAGGTGGCCACATTGTCCGGATCAAGTCCCGAGCCGTCATCGAATTTGAGTGGTTGGAACTGATCGGAGTTGATCCCGACCCTGGCCAGCGTGTTGTTCATCGCCTGAAGTCCGGCTTGGGTGCTGCCCACCCCTGTGGTGACCCACCCTATTTCCTTGATCAGCATCTCAATGGTCTCGATATCCCGGTTGTCGAGAATCTGCCGATAGTGGGCAGAAAGCGGCGCTGATTCGATTGACGCCAGGATGTAGAGCTCTTCTCCCTCCGGCACTCCCTCCGAGCGGGGGGTGCGGCGTATGACCACGTCCCGCGCCTCGAGCATGTCGTCGAACAGCGCCGCGGCATACCACGGTGGATCGTCCGCGACCACATAACCAACCACCTCCTCATTGGCTTGAGTCGCGGTCTCTTCGGCTTCTAGCTCTGGATCCGAAACCGGGAACTGCCGCCAGCCGTCGTCGAATTGCAAAGCCAGCAGGGTGCCGATGTTCTGGGACTCAATGGTCTCCTCCGGCCATGAACCGTAAAACAGGTCGTCATAGCGGGTGGCGTCGCCCACCACCGCACCTGTCACCAGCGCCAAGCCATCGTCCACTAGATCCTGAGCCAGTTCCTCGATGGGAGTGCGGAGTTGGTTCTGGCCCAATTCCAGGGTGGCAGCAAACTCGCGGGTCAACAACAAGGGGTCGCCTCCACCGACTAAGTAGACATCTCCGTTGATCACGCCGCCCTCCATGGGAACGACCGACTGGACCGAGGTTGTAAAGGTGTGATCAGGTCCCAACGTCTGGTGAGCTGTGGCCAGGGTGAGCAGCAAGGTGGCATCAGAAGGTGAAACCGGAATGTTGGTGTAACCGTTCTCGCGAGGGTCAAAGGAGCTTCCATTCTGAGTCACATGGAGGCATGCAGAGACGGGGGAGCTAGCCATCAACTCGTCCAAAGTGTCGAAGAAGTCAGGCTCAGTGAGCGACGGGGCCAGCACGGAGGTGAGACGGCGGGTGGAGACCAAAGGAGTACCCACACCCGGCGGAACAGTGTCGTCGGTGGCCACCTCCCCCAGATCGTCATGAAGCTGGTCGCTGAGCTGGTTCGAGCCGAATAGCGCGGCAAGGGCAATCACAAGCAGCAGAACGGGCATCACGATTCGGCGCACTGGAATTATCCTAGGAGGCGCTTGCGCCAGCGGGCGTACCACCACAGGTGGTGCAAAGCTCTCACCGCCCGGTCAGCGGAAGGAAAGCAATAGCTGCCCTGGGCCGCCAGCGTGGCCGGGCCGGCGTTGTCAGGCTGGGTTATCCCCAGTTCGGTCGCGGCCAAAATGGGCTTGCCCGTTCGAGCGGAGGCATCGGCTGCGGCTTGGGCGAAGCGTCTGTCCTGGCGCTCATGGTACTCACAGATACGGGCCAGTTCGGCCGCCTCGAAGTACGGGCCCGACCGCAAGTGGGACGCAGTATTGGCTTGAATCCCCATACCCAGATAAATCACCGCGTCGACTTCTGGATGATCGGCAACCAGGTCAATGACCTCGGGAATGGTGTCGCGGCTCTCGCCCCCAGCCAGGTCGATCGGATTGCTGCGACTCCAGCGGGGCGGTACCAACCCATCGATGGCCTCCTTCAAGTCAGCGGGGAGGGGAATCAACTCAAGTTTCGACTTCGAGAGCGCGTCAGCGGCGATAACCCCCCATCCGCCCGCGCTGGAAAGCACCAGAGTACGGGGCCCCGCAGGAAGGGGCTGGGTGGCGAAGGCAGCCACCGCGTCATAGGCCTCTTCGATGGTTTGAGCCCGTACCGCACCGCTCTGGCGAACCATCCCGTCGAAAATCCGATCGTCGGTTGCCAGCGCTCCCGTGTGGCTGGCCGCGGCCTGCGCTCCCCGCGGGGTGGTGCCCCCTTTGACCAGTACGACTGGCTTTGCCGCTGCCACTCTCTTGACAGCTGCGGCAAATGCTGGGCCGTCTTCCACTCCTTCGACATAGGCAGCCATGGCCTTGGTATGGGGATCGCCGGCAAACCACACGAGATAGTCCACTACTCCCAACATGGCGGCGTTTCCCGCACTCACCGCTCGGCTGATGCCGACTCCGCTCTGTGCCGCGTAGTTCATGAACGCCGAGACCAGATTGCCCGACTGGCTGGCTACTGCAATCGGCCCAGGGGGCGGAATGGGCGCCACGATCTGGGCAGCCAGCTTGGCCGGATTGGAAATCAGCCCCTGCCCATTCGGCCCCGCCACCACCATGCCCAGCGACCGGGCCAGTTGCACCAGTTCCTCTTCGGCTCGAGCCCCTTCGGAACCTGCCTCCCGAAAGCCACCTGAGGCGATGAATGCCGCGCCAATCCCTCTGCTGGCCGCCGATCTCAAGATCTCAGAGCACGTGTGGGGCGGAGTGCAGACGAAGACCAGGTCGGCTGCCCCCTCTGGTATATCGGCGACCGACTCCAATGCCTTGACTCCCAAAATGCTGGGTTGATCGGGGTTGGTGGCGTAGACCGGCCCGTCGAACCCTCCGGCCAACACGTTGTGAAGAGCAACGAATCCGAACTTGCCTGGATGCGTGGAGGCGCCAGCTACCACGATGCCCTGGGGGTTGAACAGAAGATCTAACGGTGGCCGACTCATGAGCCCGTCGTCACCACCAGAGCGTCCACAGCCACCGGCAGCCCGTCCCGGATCACCAGGGGATTTACATCGACGGCCTCGACCCCTTCCCCTCCCCCGGCGCGAGCCAAGCCCAACAACGAGTCCACCAACGCACCCTGGTCCACCGCAGGTTCGCCCCGGAGCGGAGCCATGAGGGCGGGGATGTCCAAGTCTTCGATCATGTCCTTGCAGTCGGCCTCGCTCACCGGAAGAAGCCGGAACACTGCCTCCCCCACTGCTTCGGCCAGAACCCCTCCCAAACCGAGCATGAGCGCGGGACCGAACTGCTCGGTGTGTACTACGCCGGCAATGAACTCTCGATACCCGGCAACCATCTCCGATACCAGCAGGGCCACCTCGCCGTCGTCTTCGACGGCTGCGGCCAGCAGCTCGTCGGCTGCGGTGCGCACCGCAGCGGAGTTGTCGAGACCCAGCCGCACCAACCCCCGTTCGCTCTTGTGTGCCAGCGACGAGCCGCACAGCTTTACCGCCACCGGACCGCCGATTTCGACCGCTGCGGCCACCGCCTCGTCAGCTGAGCGCGCCAGTTTGTCTCTGCTCACGGCAACGCCATGGCGAGCGAGAAGCTGCTTCGACTCGAACTCCGACAACACCCCCACCCCGAACACGCTACTTGCCTGTCTCTCCCCTTCTCACCCTGACGCCTCAGCGTTAGGCACTAGGTTCTGGGTTGTTCAACCTTCATGTAACCCCCCTCTGTCCTCTAGGGTCACATCCGTGGCTGTTGCAATCAGCAGCCGGTCCTAACCCATTGGGAGTTCAACTCGTGCAGATAGTGATCGCGATTGCGGTAGGCCTCGCCCTTACCCAGCTGGCCAATCTCGCCACCACCGTGTACTTGCACCGGGACCTGGCCCATAAGGCTGTTCAGATGCATCCGGCCATTCGCAGCTTTTTCAAAGTGTTCCTCTGGATGGCGACCGGAATCTCAGCCCGGCAGTGGGCCGCAGTCCACCGCAAGCACCATGCGTACACCGATGCCCCTGAAGACCCCCACTCACCAGCCCGGTTGGGCTGGCTTCGCGTGCAGCTCACCAATGCCGCCCTCTATCGGCGATCGGCCCGCGACCCCCGCACCACTGAGCGCTACGCCAAAGACATCCCCATCACCCTGCCCGACCGCATCCTGCTAAACCGGGGGATCATCGGTTTGGCCTTGGGAGTCGCCATCCTGGTGTTGTGGCTGGGCTGGGTGCCCGGCCTAGTGGCCTCAGCGGTCCATACCGTGGGTTATATCGGCTTGGGTGGCTCGGTAAACGGGGTGGCCCACACATTCGGCCGCCGGCCGTTCGACAACAGCGCCACCAACGTCACCTGGTTGGCCTGGCTCACCTGCGGCGAGGGCTACCACAACAACCACCATGCCGCCCCAACATCGGCTCGCTTCGCCCGACGTTGGCACCAATTCGACCTGGGCTGGTGGTTCATCTGCATGGCCAGCTGGCTCGGTTTGGCTCAAATTCGCCATGCCGACGTCGACGCGCTGGCCTCTCGCTCCACCACATCTGCTCAGGTTTGACGAAGAACCTCCCCCCATTTGTGTAACGCAACGTTTTTCCGCTGACAGAGCGCGCCGTCGGACTAGCGTGCAGGTAGTGAGCAGGTATGGGGCCGCTTTGTCCGAGCATCCTGACTCGGCTAACGCCGCGGGAGAGGTAATCGGCGAGATCCTCGAAGCGGTGGGACCCTCCCCCGACTTAGCCGTGCTGTTCACCTCGGCCTCCCATCAGGAAGCGATCAACGAAATCGCCGATGCCATCCACCAGGTCTTGGCTCCGTCTGTTCTCATCGGCACCACCGCGGTGTCGGTGATCGGCGGCCCACTCGAAGTGGAGGAGCGCCCGGCTGTTTCGCTTTGGGCCGCATCCCAATGCCCCGCCCGAGCTGTGCGACTCGAAGCAGTCCGCGGCCCCGATGGCTGGGCAGTAGGCGGAATTCCCGTTGATGCCGAAGGAACTCTCCTGGTGATCCCCGATCCATTCACCTTCCCCAGTGATGCCTTGTTGAATGCGGAACCGCCCATGACCGTGGTGGGAGGTCTGGCCTCAGCCGCCGGCCGACCGGGAGGCAATCGCCTGGTTCTGGGCCATCAGGTCTACGACGACGGTGCGGTAGGCGTCATCCTCGATCCCCAGGTAAAGGTTCGCGCCGTTGTCTCTCAGGGTTGTCGCCCCGTTGGCCAGCCCTTCACCGTGACCAAATCTGAGGACAACATCGTTTCGGAGATGGGAGGCCGCCCGGCGGTGGACCGTCTGCGGGAGACCCTTATGGCACTGGGCGAGGCCGACCGAGCCCTGGTATCGAGAGGACTCCATATCGGCATTGTCATCGACGAGCACAAATCAGAATTCCACCGGGGCGACTTTTTGATCCGAGGATTGATCGGTGCCGACGAGCAAACTGGCGCACTGGCGGTGGGCGACTCGGTCGAAGTCGGTACCACAGTCCAATTCCAAGTGCGGGACGCTGCCACCGCTGACGAGGACCTGCGAGAGCTGATGGCTGACGCTTCCGCTGGGTCGGCCTTGGTATTCACGTGCAACGGCAGGGGGACCCACCTGTTCGAAAGTCCCGACCACGACGCGGCCGTGGTCCACGAGGCTCTGGAGAGAGCGCCGGTGGCCGGAATGTTCTGCGCTGGCGAACTCGGGCCGATCGGGGGTCGCAATTTCCTCCACGGATTCACCGCTTCGGTGGTGCTGTTCCCATGACCATCCGACATTTTCCATGACCATCTGAAAGGACCGGCCGATTTATGCCCGCGTTCCCCGCCGCTCTCGAAAGCCAAGGCATCAGCGTGATCCGCGGCCTCGCCATGGACGCCCCTCACCAAGCCCGCTCCGGGCATCAGGGGACGGCCATGGCTATGGCACCACTGGCCCACGTGCTTTGGACCCGAATAATGAGTTACGACGCCGACGACCCGACTTGGCCCGACCGGGACCGGTTCGTGCTCAGCGCCGGCCACGCCTCCATCCTGCTGTACTCGATGCTCCATTTGACCGGCCAAGGGCTGACCCTGGACGATCTGCGGGACTTCCGCCAGTGGGGAAGCCGCACTCCCGGACATCCTGAGGCCGGCCACACCGCGGGTGTGGAGGTCACAACCGGGCCGCTAGGCCAGGGAATCGCCAACGCGGTGGGAATGGCCCTGGCCGAGCGCTGGCTGCGTCACCGTTTCGGCGCCGATGTCTGCGACCACCGGGTGTTCGCTCTATGCAGCGACGGCGACCTCTCCGAGGGGATCAGCCATGAGGCTGCCTCGCTGGCTGGGCATCATCGCCTCGATCGGCTGGTCTGCCTGTACGACGACAACCGGATCACCATTGACGGGCCGACCGACCTCTCACTGTCTGACGACGCGGCCCAGCGATTCGAGGCCTACGGCTGGCATGTGGTGGACCTGGGTGAGGCTGCCGAGGATCTTGATGCCCTCGAAACAGGAATCAGAACGGCAATGGCAGTGGGCGACGCTCCGTCGATGGTCATTATCCGCAGTCATGTCGCCTTTCCCTCCCCGGGCCAAACCGATAACCATGAGGCCCACGGCTATTCGCTGTTCGACGAGGAGATCGCGGCTACCAAGGCAGTGATGGGGCTGCCAGCCGACAAGTCCTTCTATGTACCCGACGACGTGCTCGATGCCTATCGGGCGGCTGGTCGCCGGAATGCCTCCGAGCGGTTGGTCTGGCAACAACAGGTGGAAGCACTTGGACCCCTGCGTTCGGAGTACGAGGCTTGCCTGGCTGGTAGGGGGCTTCCCGGCTGGGAGAACAAGCTCCCGTCGTGGCCCGCCGGCGAGTCGGTAGCCACCCGCAAGGCCAGCTCCGCCTGCCTCAATGCCATGGCCGATGTCGTCCCGGGCCTGATCGCGGGGGGCGCCGACCTCACCGGCAACACCGGAACCAGCCTCTCCGACGCCGAACCGCTCAGCTCGACCCACCCTGCCGGACGCCAGATCTACTTCGGCATTCGAGAGCATGCCATGGGTGCGGTGCTCAACGGAGCCGCTCTGCACGGAGGCGTGCTCCCGATAGGGGGCACCTTCCTGGTGTTCAGCGACTACATGCGGCCCGCGGTTCGATTGGCTGCATTGTCGGGGGCCCACAGCATCTTCGTGTGGAGCCACGATTCCGTGGGGGTCGGCGAGGACGGCCCCACCCACCAGCCGGTCGAGCACGTCATGTCGCTACGGGCCATTCCCGGCCTGCGAGTGTTCCGTCCGTCCGACGGCAACGAAGTGGCGGAAGCATGGCGGCTGGCTGTCGATCTCGATGGCCCCAGCGCCATGATCCTGACGCGACAGAACGTGCCTGTCTTGGAGGGAACCGCAGCTAACGACGGCCTGGCCCGAGGTGCCTACACCTTGGTCGACCGGCCCAACCCCGAGGTGATACTGGTGGGCTCCGGCAGCGAGGTATCGCTCTGCGTCGACGCGGCAACCGCTCTCGCGGAACAGGGCGTAAGCGCTCGAGTGGTCTCTATGCCCTGCTGGGAGTTGTTCGCCGAACAAGACCCGGCCTACCAGGAAAGCGTGCTGTTGCCGGGAGTGCCCAAGCTGTCGGTGGAAGCCGGGGTAACACTGGGCTGGGAGCGGTGGGTGGACCTTCCTGTGGGCATCAACCGTTTCGGGGCGTCGGCACCAGGGTCAGAAGTGCTGGACAAGCTGGGGATTAACCCGGCCAACGTAGCCGCTCAGGCGGTATCGCTGATTGAGAGCGAGGAGCAACAAAGATGAGCATTCTCCACGACTTGTACCGCGAGCACGGGCAGAGCCCTTGGCTCGACAATCTGCGCCGAGAGTGGATCAACAACGGTGAGCTGGACCGCTGGGTTGAGCGCGGCGTGCGAGGACTCACTTCCAATCCCAGCATCTTTCAGAAGGCCATGACCTCGGGGCGCGAATACGACGAGCAGTTCGCCGGATTGTTGGCCGGCGGATTGAGCGTTGCCGATGGCTATTGGGAGCTCGTGCTCACCGACATCGGGGGCGCCCTTGACGCGCTCGCCCCGGTACACGACACCAGTGACGGCCTGGATGGCTTCGTCTCAGTGGAGGTCGACCCCAAGCTGGCCCGCGATGCCGGTGGCACCCTGGCCGCGGCCCGGGCGCTCCACCAGCGCGTCAACCGCTCCAATCTCTACGTGAAGATCCCCGGGACCGCTGAGGGCCTTCCCGCCATCGAGGCCATGACCGCTGAAGGGCGCAGCATCAACGTGACCCTCTTGTTCTCGTTGTCCCGCTACGCCGAGGTTATCGAGGCCTATCTCCGCGGCCTTGAGGCCTGCCCCGGCGACCTGTCATCAGTTTCCGGGGTGGCCTCCTTCTTCATCAGCCGCACCGACACTGAAGTGGACCGACGTCTGGAGGCCATCGGCACTCGTGAGGCGCTGGCCCTGCGGGGTCAAACTGCGGTGGCCCAAGGCCAGGTGGCCTACAAATTGTTCACCGAGCAGTTCACCGGGCCCCGCTGGGAGGCTTTGGCCGCCCGAGGGGCACGAGTGCAAAGGCCGCTGTGGGCTTCCACTTCCACCAAGAATCCGGCTTATCCTGACACCCTCTATGTCGATCAGCTCATCGGGCCCAACACTGTGAACACGCTGCCTGACGCCACACTGGAAGCGTTTACCGACCGCGGAACACTGGCCCGTACCGTGGATGCCGACCCCGACGCCGCCCAGTCGATTCTGGATAGAGTCGCCAATGTCGGCGTAGACCTCGATGCGGTGGCCGACCGGCTGGAGGACGAGGGGGTGTCAGCCTTCGTGAAGTCATTCGACGACTTGCTGGAAAGCCTGGCCACAACCGCCGATCGATTGACGGAAGGCCATCGGTGACAATTTCGGACACCGGCAGTCATAGCCTTCTGGATCTGGACCTGGCCGAACTCATGGCCCAGGCCCGAGAGATTCGGGATCGAGCGCACGGTGCCCGGGTGACCTATTCCCCGAAGGTGTTCATCCCTCTCACCATGCTGTGCCGGGACAAGTGCGGCTACTGCACCTTCGCCCAGCCTCCGGCCCGGTTGGAGTCGCCCTACCTCAGCGATCACGACGTGCTGGCCATCGCCGAATCGGGAGCGGCCGCCGGCTGCCACGAAGCGCTCTTCACCTTGGGCGAGCGCCCCGAACTGCGCTACCCCGATGCCGCAAAGTGGCTGAATCAGCACGGATTTTCCTCCACCGTGGACTATCTGGCCCATGCCACCCGGCTCGTGGTGGACAAGACCGGACTGCTCCCCCACGCAAACGCCGGGGCACTCTATTCCGATGAACTGGCCCTGCTCCGCAAGACCGCCCCATCGCAGGGGATGATGCTCGAGACGCTGGCCGATCTGGACTGCCATCGGGGATCACCCGACAAGACCCCCGACCGGCGCCTGTCCACTTTGGAGGCCGCGGGCCGACTGGCCATCCCGTTCACCACCGGAATCCTGGTGGGGATCGGGGAAACTCGCGCCGACCGAGTCGATGCTCTAGAGGCCATCGCTGAATCTCATCGGCGCTGGGGCCACATTCAAGAGGTCATCGTCCAGAATTTCCTGCCCAAGCCGGGCACGGCCATGCATGCCGCTCCGCCCTGCGAGGGCGACGAGTATCTGGAGGCCATCGCTCTCGCTCGTCTCATCCTGCCTGAGGAGATCCACCTTCAGGCCCCGCCCAACCTCTCCGACGATTTTGGCCGGCTGCTCGATGCGGGCATCGACGATTGGGGAGGGGTCTCCCCGGTCACCGCCGACCACGTGAATCCTGAGCGCCCATGGCCGGCCCTCGAACGATTGCGGGCAGTCACAGAGGCCAAGGGATTCGCTTTGGCACCTCGGCTGACTGTGTATCCCGAATACGCACTCGACTCCGAGCGATGGCTCGATCAGGACATGCGGTTCCCAGTGCTTGACCGCAGCGATGCGGAAGGCCTGGGACGATCCGAGGACGGCGGCTGGTACTCCGGCGCTGATGCCGCACCGCCGCAGTTGCTCGCACCACCGTCCGACCAGAGCGCAACCCCGGCTGGCGCCACTGCCCGGCCCTCGATGCTGCTGGCCACACCATTTGATACTGGTGTTCTG
>JAPPKI010000031.1 GCA_028820035.1 bacterium
CACATAGGCCACCCCGAACTGCCCGTGCCCGCCGGACTGCTTCTTGTGCTTGCCCTCGGCGTCCCCGTTGCCGGTGACGGTTTGGCGATAGGGAACCCGCAGGTCTTCGGTCTCCACCTCTATGCCCATCCGGTCGAGGCGGGCAATGGCCAGCCGGAGGTGGGCCTCGCCCAACCCCCATAGCAGGGTCTGATGGGTCTCCTCGCTGCGCTCCAGAAGCAGCGACGGGTCTTCGTCGGTGAGACGCCGCAGACCGGTGCCCAACTTGTCCTCGGCAGCCCGGGTCTTGGGAACCAGCCCGTAGGCCAGCACCGGCTCAGGCCAGGGCTCCATCTGGACGACGGCCCGTCCTGCGTTGGTGAGGGTGTCGCCGGTGCGGGTCTGCTGGAGCTTCGTGACCCCGCCGATGTCTCCTGCGGAGATGGCGTCGATGTCCTGCTGCGAGCCTCCCACCAGGCTGACCAGCCCCCGCAGCCGCTCGCTGTCGCCGGTGGTGGAGTTGGTGAGGTTGTCGTCCCGGTTGATGGTGCCCGAAAGCACTCGGAACAGGGATATCTGGCCCACGTAGTCGTCGCTGATGGTCTTGAATACGCAGGCGAGCTGGTCGCCGCTGGGATCGCAGGCTGGCTCGGAGTCGATGTCGCTCATGGTGACGGTCATGGCCCGAGAGGTGGGCGCGGGGCCGATCTCCACCAGGAAGTTGGCCAACCGATCCACCGCAATCGGTCCGGTAGCCGAGCCGCACACCACAGGGAATACCGATCCATCGGCCACGCCCCGACCGAGCACCACCTCAAGCTCGGCCGGGCTGGGGACATTGCCGTCGAGGTACTGCTCCAACATGTCGTCGTCGGCCACCACGATGCCTTCCACTAGCTGCTCGTGGACCTCGGCCTCCTGATCCTCCATCTCCTCGGGAATCTGGGCCTCTTCGGCGGAACCGCTGTCGTAGATGTAGGCCTTGTCGGTAAGCAGGTCGGCGATCCCGTGGAAGTCGGGTCCAGATCCTATGGGCAGCTCTAGAGGGGCGACGCCGGCGCCGAACGCGTCTTGCAGCTCGGTGAGAACGTTCTCGAAGCTGGCGTGTTCCCGGTCGAGCTTGTTCACGAACACGATGCGGGGCAGGCCGGCATCCGCTGCTTGGCGCCAGATGGCGGTGGCCCGGTGGTCTACCCCGCTGGATGCGTCGATCACGAACACCAGAAGGTCGGCCACCTGGAGAGCGGCGTGCAGCTCTCCGGCGTAGTCGGGAGCGCCCGGGGTGTCGAGGAGGTTGATCTTGTGGCCGTGCCAGTCGAAGCTGGCCAAGGCCAGCGACTGGGTGTGAGTGGCGGTCTTTTCCTCGGGGCTGAAGTCGCAAACCGTGGTGCCTTCCTCCACCCGGCCCGTGCGGTCGATGACGCCGGCTCGGTACAGCAGCGCCTCAGCCAGCGTGGTCTTTCCCGATCCCTGCGACCCCACCAGCGCGACGTTGCGGATCTTCTCCGGTGCGACAGCCATTAATTTCCCCCTATGGACTATGGGTTCATACCGCGGTAGGCCGCTGAGCCTACCCGCCAACCGCGGGTTCGGTCCCATGGAGAGGTTTGGAAGTAGGGAGTCAGGCTTCGGCGGTGGCCAGCAGCTCGCGCATTCGCTGGGGTGGGAGGTGTTGTTCGCACACGTCAATGCCCAGGTGGCGAACAGCGTCGGCCACTGCGTTGGTCACCGCCGCCGGGGCGCCGATGAGGCCGCCTTCGCCCACCCCTCTCCAGTCGGCATCGTGCAGGGGTTCGACTTCTAGGTGCTCGATTTCGATGGTCGGGATCTCGGCCGCCGACGGCACCAGGTAGTCGGCCAGCGAGGATGTGAGCAGATTGCCGTCTTGGTCGTAGAAGTGGCGCTCGTACAGCACGGCGGCGATCCCCTGGGCCACCCCACCCTGGATCTGCCCTTCGACGATTTCGGGGTGGATCATCTCTCCGCAGTCCTCCACCACCACGTAGCGGGGGACGGTGATCTCGCCGGTTTCGGGATCAATGTCCACCCAGCAGCAATGGGTGGCCGACGCCCAGCCCCCCGGGGGCGTGCGGTACTCCACCGTCACCTCGATGCCCTGGTCCATGCCTTCAGGCAGAGAAGAAGGCGCGAACCAGGCCTGCTGGGCAATGGCGGCCAAAGGGATGGAACGGTCCGGTGTGCCCCGCACGGAGATGTTTCCGTCGACGATCTCCAAGTCGGCAGGGTTTGCCTCCAGGCGTTCGGCGGCGATGGCCAGCACCTTGGCTTTGACTTCGGCGGCTGCGGCTCGGGCGGCGCCGGCCCCCATCATCGACGACCGGCTGCCACCGGTGCCCAGCAAGGTGAACGGGGTGGAATCGGTGTCGCCGAACACAATCCGAACCCGGTCGAGGCCGACCCCGAGCTCGTCGGCAGCCACTTGGGCGATGGTGGTCTCGTGGCCTTGCCCGTGGGGTGACTGGGCGCTGGCGATGGTCAAGTCGCCGGTCGGCTCCAGCCGCGCCCACGTCAGCTCGCCGCGCAGATCGAAGCCGGCCGATTGAGCGAAATCAGGCGGACCGGGGGCGATCTCGATGAAGGTGGCGAATCCCAAACCGAGCAGCCGTCCGTCGCCTCGGGCCGCGGCCTGCTCAGCGGCGAACCCGTCCAAGTCCATTACCTCCACGGCCCGATCCAGCGTCTGGCGGGCGGTGATGCCCGACACGGTGGGGCCAGTGATCATCTTGGTGGGCTGATCCTGGTCGATGAGGTTGCGACGGCGGATCTCCACTCGGTCGAGACCCAGCTCCGCGGCGATCTCGTCCAGCATCCGTTCTCGCACCCAGGTCTCCACAGCCCACGGTCCCCGGTACGCGATGTAGCTGCACTTGTTGGTGGCCACCACCCGGCCCCGGAACGCATACGCCTCAAGCCGATAGGCATTGGGAATCAGCATCTTCACCAGATTGCAGAACAGCGACGACGGATAAGGCGGCATGGGATAGGCACCCTGGTCCATGGTCATGTCGGCCCTAATGCCCAGCAGGGTGCCGTCGTTGGTGACTGCTATCTCCACAATCAGGTCCTCTTCGCGGCCGTGCCCGGCCATTTGGAGGTTCTCGGTGCGGTCTTCGGTCCACTGGACGGCGGCCCCGAGCATCTTGGCTGCGGCCGCTACCGAGATGTCTTCTCGTCCGACTTGGCCCTTGGAGCCGAATGCCCCTCCGATGTCGCCGGTGCGCACTCGGATGTTCCCGAAGGGAATGTTGAGCAGGCCGGCGAGGTTCAGTTTGACGGCGTGAGGACGCTTGGTGGCGATGTCAATTTCCAGTCGGCCATCCGAGGGGGTGTACGACGCCACCATTACCCGGCCTTCCAGTGGGGCGTGGCCGAAGCGGTGCTGGGAAAAGGTGCGGGTGAACACATGGTCGGCAGCCGTAAAGGTCTGTTCGATATCGGGGCCCCAGGACTGGGCAGTCTCGTAGACCACGTTTGTGCCTAGTTCCTCGAAGAGCAGCGGGGCATCCGAAGTCGAAGCGGCGTGCATGTCCACCACTGCGGGCAGGGGGTCGTAGTCCACCAATACCGCCGCGGCACCATCGGCGGCCGCCTGCCGGGTGTGGGCCACGACGACGGCGATGGGCTCGCCGACGGTACGGACCTTGTCGGCGGCCAGCGCGGTAAAGGGGCTGCCCAAGAGTTCCGGGGGACCCACGATGACGATGGGATTCACCACTCCGGTGAAGTCGTCATCGGTGAACACGGCGACCACTCCGTGGGTGGTCTTGGCCGCCACGGTGTCGACACCCAGAATGCGGGCGTGGGCCATGGTGCTGCGGACGAAGGCCGCGTAGAGCAGATCGGGGTGACGGGCGTTGCCTACGAAGCGGCCTTCTCCTCGGAGCAGGCGCGGTCCATCAACCCGGTCAATGCTCTGGCCGGTCAAGCGGGCAGCCATGGCACCACAGTCTCGCGGATGTCGTCCGCTGATGTGATGAAAGCGATGTAGCTGCCCGTGGGCTAGCTGCTTGCCTCCTCAGCCTCGGCTTCGACGTCTGGCTCGGGGGGCCGTGGAACATCGATCAGGCTGCTGCGGTACCAGACTCCTACGTCAGGGTCGGCGGGCAGGTAGGCAATATCGGGGGCGACGATGTCGCCTTCAAAATCTCGGTAACCCAACTCGATCCGCCCGTCGGCCAAGCGGCGGGCGCGAATCTGGCCGATCGACGTGCCGTCCAGCTCCACGTCCAAGGTGGAGTACCACATGCCAACCTGAGCGTCAGATGGCAAGTAGCGCCGTTCGGGAAGAATCTGGAACCCACTGAAGAACTCCACACCGTGCTCGATGCGCCCGTTTTCGCCGAGTCGGGCCAAGATGCGCAAGCTGTGCGGCGGATCGGCCTCGGGTTCCAACTCCGGCTTGGGTAGCGACTCGGGTTCGATCAATGCCAGTAGCTGCCCGCTCTGGCCGAGACCCAGACGCTCGAGGAACCGGGAGTTGGCCGCGTCCACGCTCTCGACCGCGCAGAGCACGTTGTCGATGGCAACTGTGTAGGCGAACAGGGCGGCTCTCATCTCAGCATCGAGTTGCTCCAGCGCATCGGCATCTTCGATACCGGCCAGCGCCAGCGGGTCGCTGAGCGGGTCCTCGCCGGTGTAGCAGCTCGGCTGGGTGGACAGCATTGCTTGGACTTCTGGATCATCCCAGCCCAGTTCGGCCGCTCGGGCCGCATCAACGATCTCTCCAGCCGACACCACTGGGGCGATGACGTGTTCGACGTATGCCAACTGGCCCTGGACGGCTGATGCTTCGTCGAACGACAATGCTTCGCCGCTGTCTACCCGCTCTAAGAGGGCCCGCCAAGACTTAGCCAGATGCGCGTAGCTCCCCAATGCCCCATCGGCAAAGGTGAGCACCAGTTTCTCAACGGCTATTGGGCTGACCGCCTCTCCGGCAGCCAGCGTTTCGGGCAGTCCCGAATCTCGGACCAGAGCTGCATATCGCGGCGCAGCCGTCTTGAGGAGTGCGCTGGACGAGGGGCTGGTCACGGCGATTTCAACCGGCTCGGCCGACTCGGACAGCCCGACAATAGCCGACCGGCTGAAGATGCCGTCCAACAGCTGGGTGCGCACCCCGGCGGCATACTGAGCCTTCTCCTGAGTCTCCTCGTCGATTTCGGCTTCGGGGTCGTCCACCGAGGACACCGTGGTTACCACCGTCCCCTCGTCATCCTCATCCTCCACGCCCTCGTCGAGTTCGGCCGACACCGAATAAACCGCGCCGTCCACGTCCACCACCACGGCGTCGTAGGTCGGGCCACTCAACACCATGAGGTCGTGCCAAGTGCCGTGGAAACCGAATTCGTCGTCGTCGCCGTCTTGTGAGACAACACCGACAAAGACCCACCCTGGGCCGGGCCGGTGCAATGCAAACGAGAACGGGCTTATCCCCGGAACAGACATGCTCCTTTCGCTCGCCGTTTCCTCATTGGTGTGATAGGCCACGCCGGCTGGCCAGTGATCAACAAAGAGCAAATCTCTTGAGAAATCCACTGTTCGTGGGTAGGCGCCGACCGCGTACACAAAGGCATTGCTTTCAGGGTCGGGGATTCCGTCGCCGCCCACATTGCCGACCCGGAAGTTGATTGGGAGGGGATCGCCGGCCACGACCTCAGTGGGAATGTCAACCTCCTCAATCTTGAGCAAGGGGCGGCCTTGATGCGCCTCCTCGTCCACAATGGTGATGGTGAGGGTGAAATCGGTTTCAGAACTCTGAAGATCTCTAGCCCGGTAGGTGGTCGCCTCGATTCCGTAGGTATCAGGCGGAAGGTATTGCTCGATGCGAGAATTTCGGGTACCGCCGCTGTCATCGTTATGGGCGACCCGCCCAGGAACCACCGATCGTAGGGCCACGATTGGCGCGACGATGAGCACGGGATCACCGACCTCTGATGTCAAGTCGACCCGTACCCTTGCACCCTGGGGCAGGGTAAAGACAAAGTAGTGGGAGGGGTGCCCGGTAAGGAAGATTGACTGGCAGGATTCGGGCGTCCAAAAGCCTGTCGCTGTCAGCTCTTCGCCGAGTGTTAGTGCGCCGAGGGCTTCCGGTTCGCAGGTGGCGACCTGCGTGACTACGACCTCGAAGTCGGCCGGTCCCCGGGCACGGCCTGCGGTGGTGGTGGCCTCGATCTGATAGACGCCGGCCTCAAGCTCCCTTTCAATGCGGGCATCAAGGCGTCCCACGCCCCCGTCGTCATTTTCGGCGATCCGGTTTCCCGCCTCATCGAGCAGGTAGAGATAGGAATCAGCCTCCGGCGACGCCAAATCCGCCCTGATACGCCCGGTGTCGGCAACCTCGAACCGATAGGTGTGGGCATCGCTGTTGCTCCGAAAGCGCGAATCGCAGTCTTCGGTGGTCCAGCGCCCGCTCGCCGTCAACTTGCTGCCGGGGGTGCTATCCAGCATTCCCAAGTCGACTGTCTCGCAATTCGAATCTTCTCCGGTGGCTGCCTCTTCCTGGGTGGTCACCTCTTCGTTGATCAGGGCCGGCTCTTGCGCCGAGACTGCTCCAGCCCCGACCAGGGCCAGCAATCCGGCCAATAAAACCACAACCACGCCAGCCGTTGCCGTCGTTCGCATTCCCGCCATTGCTCGAGTCACTGTGAGCCTCCCTATCGGCCAATTGCCAATAAACGCGTTCTTAGACCAAGACGCGGTGACAAGAATACGCAGCGCTAGCGACAGCGCGACCAACGGAACAGATTGTTTGCCCAGACTTGCGGCTGACCCCAACCGGTCTGGCTCCCCGATGAGATCGCGGCCAGCAGCCTCTACACTACGAGCCATGGCCTTGTTCGGGATGAAGAAGTCGATGATGGTGGACCCTGCTGATGCACTGCCCGGCCGGGCCGAAGACATGCCGGTGCCGGAGCTCCACTTTGTGAACGGCAACCCGCTGAAGCCGCCGTTTCCCGACCAGATGCAGCAGATTCTGGTGGGGATGGGCTGCTTCTGGGGAGCGGAGCGGGTGTTTTGGCAGGCACCCGGTGTGTTCACCACCGCGGTGGGCTACGCCGCAGGTTTCACCCCCAACCCCTCCTATCAGGAGGTCTGCTCCGGCCTCACCGGCCACAATGAGGTGGTGCTGGCCGTGTTCGATCCCGAGGCCACCAGCTACGAGCAAATGCTGGCGCTGTTCTGGGAGAACCACGATCCCACCCAGGGAATGCGCCAGGGCAACGACGTGGGCACCCAGTACCGGTCGGGTATCTACTACTTCGACGACGACCAGAAGGTGGCCGCCGAGGCCTCTCGGGATATGTTCGGCACCCGGCTGACCGACGCCGGTTACGGAGAGATCACCACCGAGATCATCGCCGCCCCGCCCTTCTACTACGCCGAGGACTATCACCAGCAGTATCTGGCCAAAGTCCCCAACGGCTACTGCGGTCTAGGAGGCACAGGCGTCACCTGCCCCGTGGGCATAGTCACCGACTGAAGACCTGTTCTGCTAAATCGGCAGGTTGCGCCGCATTTTGGCGCATACGCTCTACTACGTGGCGAGCGACGGCCAATTCCTACAATGGACAGATGAATCGGAGGAGGTCGGACGACGAGCCATCTTCTGTGATGATCGCGTTACCACTATCGAAAAAATCGATGAGGACGGTAGCGGCACCCCCGACTTCGCCTTGACCTTCGGCAATGGCGATTCGGGCACTGCAGAGGTGACCAGCATTCCAGGGGATTTTCTTGACTTTAAGGAGACCAAAACGCTGTCGTCAAACAAGCTAGAGGTCTTGTGGTGCCTGCGAATCAGGGTACTCACGACTCCGATTGCTTCGATCGCCATCCCTCCCATCACGCCGAAGGCACTTCAGTCTGTGATGAAGATGGCCGGATTCGAAGCAATTCGATTGGAAGCCGACAATGGGGGAGGCCGAAGGATGCTGGAGTTTCAGGAGGCCAATCCACAAGTGGAGGTGCCATGGGCCGTCGAGGCACAGGCGGCAGCTCACAAGGTCAGAAACGCCTGTTTTCCGGTAGAAATCAATGGCTTCAAGTACGAGGACTTTCGGCAAATGGGAAGACCTCAGTCACAGATTGACCACCTGTACAACCGCCACAACCCGGTAAGAGTGAGCCTTTCCGTTGCTCAGAGAGCAGTATCCGACTGGGAGCCCGGCATACGCAGCTTGCCAGTTGACACGATTTCCGGGGGTCAGCTTGGCAGGTTGGATGAAGTGGCCCGAGCAGTCCAAGGAGAAGTCAAGAGAAAGGGAGGGAAGAAGCAGGCATCGTATGAAGGGGTGAAGTGGCTGATCATCACCTGCTCCGACCTCTGGGTGGTGTGGCAATTGGAAGAAGCCTTTGCAGGCGATCAGCAAATGGCGGAAGCCGAAGTGCTTACTCCGCTCACTGCCTTGGACCTGTCGCCCTTCGAAGAAGTATGGGTAGTTGCCCCGGAAGACAACACGGGCACGATTGCCACCATCGTGAAACTCCAACGGGATGGTTCATCGCGAAGCGCAGTCACGATAGGCACGCGCTAACTGAAGTGAGAGGAAGAGGCAGGTTGGTCTTCTTGGCGGGCATTGCCGCCTCCACCCGCTGGATGATCAACAACCTCCCAGCGGGCGTGAAACGTGCATTAGCGTGCGACATCGAGCCTCCCATGCTCTGCGTGGCAGTTCTTAACCAACACTGGCATCGGAGGCTTACCCAATAGCGGAGCTACCTGCCAGAGCTATCAACCTCTATGGGCACTACATCTAGTGGGCCACTAAGGCGGCGGCTGGAGCCACCACACCCAGCTGTGGCCTTCGATGGGTGGTTGCCGTAGGAATTGATCGAGTGCGGTGATGAGGTTGGCGGGGTAGGCGGAGATGTTCCGGTTGAACCGGTTGGGATTGGTGTAGATGATTCCAGCATGTGGGTTCGCGTCGGCTGCCCACTGGGAGGCAAGCACGGCGAAGTCCGGCACATTTTCCGTGACGATGGCTCGGCTTATCTCAGCTGCGAATTGGAGCAGCTTCGCATCGGACATACCTCGGAGCAGTGGATCGCCCGCTACCGCATGGACATTGTGTCCTGCTTCTTGCAATGCCCGGGAGATTGTCGGGCTGTGCATCTCGTCGAGCAGCAGCCTCACTGGTCGAGCAGTGCTTGCTGGCGCATCCAGAGCTGTTCATGCTTGTCAGCAGCCAGTTGCCGAGCCTCAATCTCCGCGTCTATCTCCGCAGTGTGCTCGGCGTAGTACGCCAGAGCGGCATCCACCAAGGATTCGCGCAGGCACATCATCTCCGCGACTCTGGCCCGGCGCTCCTCGACTGGCACGTCTCTACCTATGAGAGCCGACACCACATCGGCCACTTCGGGACCTCCGACCAGCACAGCACGGCGGCCAGCAGGTCCGTCGCGAAAGCAGATGGCAGGGTGCTCTTCCATTCGGAGACCCTCCTCGATCAGGCGTGCAGCCAGTGATGACATTGAAGAGTCGCGTCGATGGGCTTGGTCTCTGAGCCGGTCGAGGGTTAACTCATCGGGAAAGCGGAGCGACATCACACACATAACTACATCGTAGGCAGTTGTAGTAGAAAATGCTCATCTGATTCTGAAACTTCTCAAGCCGGGGTGAAGATGTTGCGACACCGACGGGCGGTGGTCTCAAGGATAGATCTAGAACGGCGAGGTCATCCTAATTGTATGTTTCGTATGGTTTATTAACTAATCAAAGAAATAATCCTGATATAAGTGACTATTGAGAGAAAACTTCTTGTATAAGAAAGCCCGCTAACAATAGAGTTGCTGCGTGGCACGAGCAACACCTTCATATTGGCCGACAGGGCCACGAACTGTGTTCTTCGATGACGATGAAGACGTTGCCTCTGCGCAAACTCTGGGACGAGCGGTAGCCGAAGGTCGTATTCGCCGACTGGTACCTCGGCTGTACACCGCTGACCTCATCAGCGACCCAACCCAAATTGTGGCAGAGAACCGATGGTACATACTTGGTCGATTGCTGCCTAGAGCGGTCATTGTGGACCGCTCCGCCGCCGAGGGCGGCAAAGTAGTCAACGGCCTTCTCCATGTAGCGACCGAAGGGCGACGAACCACACTGAAGCTGCCCGGACTAGAGGTCCGGATACGACCCCCGGGTATGGACGCTGAGCTCGCTGGCGACTTGCTGT
>JAPPKI010000176.1 GCA_028820035.1 bacterium
GAAATGGACCGAGCGGTTGACGAACTCGGATTCAAGGGGTTGCAGATCGGCGGCACCATCGCGGGCCGCAACCTCGACGAACCGGGCTTTCGGCCCTTTTGGCAAGCAGTGGCGGCCAAGGGAATCCCGGTCATCTTGCATCCCAACGGCTACGAGGAAAGCCACCGATTCGGCGCCTATTTCATGACCAACTGCATCGGCAACCCGCTTGAGACCATGGTGGCGGCCAATCGAATGATCTTCTCGGGACTGTTCGAAGAGCTTCCGAACCTCAAGCTGGTCTTGGTGCACGGTGGCGGGTACCTGCCGTTCTACGCGTCGCGTTCCGACCACACGTGGGAGGTCCGTCCCGAGACCCGGTTGCACATCCCCGACCATCCGCCCAGCTACTACATGAAGCGCCTCTTGTACGACACGATGGTCTTCCAGCCGCTCTACCTCCGTCATCTCGTCGACGTAGTGGGCAGCGATCGGGTGATGGCCGGCACCGACTTTCCCTTTGACATGGGCGAGCCCGACCCTATGGGGCTCATCGACCGAACCGACGGTCTGAGCGACGCTGAACGGGCCGCCATGAAGGGCGGCAATGCTGCCCGGGTTTTCGGCCTGTAGCCAGCTAGCCCCCGAGGTGTGAGCGCAGGAACTCGGTAGTCCTTCGCAGCGCCAGCTCGGCCGCGGAAGGGTGGTACGAGTCGCGGATATCGCAATTGAATCCGTGGTCGGCGCCGTCGTAGACGTGGACCTCGACGTCGGGGTGGGCGGCGGCAATGGTCGCCACATGGTTGAGCGGGATCATGGCATCGAGCTCTCCGAAGTGCAGCATGGTGGGGCATTGCGGCGAGACGTCGATGAAGTCGTGGATCTGGCCCCCGTAGTAGCACACGGCGGCTTGGATGGGGAGTTGGCCGGCGGCCAACCAGGCGACGCCTCCGCCAAAGCAATAGCCCACTACCCCAACGGGTCGCCCATGGCCGACGCGACCAATCGCCGCGGCAACGTCCAGCGGGGTGGTGGCCCAGTCCACTTGGGCGCGGACTGCGAATCCGGCCTGAAGGCCCTCGGGCGTGTAGTCGAGATCGACCCCGCGTTCGACCCGGTCGAACATCGCCGGGGCGATGGCGAGGTATCCCATGGCTGCGTAGGCATCGACGACAGATTGGATATGCGGGTTGACTCCGAAAATCTCTTGGATGATGACGATGGCGGCCGCGGCATCGGAAGGGCCCGACATATAGGCCGACAGCATGTGGCTGTCGGAGGCCTCGAGTTCTACGACTTCAGTCACAGCAGGAGCCTTTCCTCGTATTCGACCCTGGAAAGGACCCGGGGTGCGTCTTCAGTGACCAGCACCATGTCCTCGATTCGCACACCACCGCCGCCCGGAATGTCGGGTACCCAAACGAGCGGCTCGACCGCGAAGACCATGTTGGGTTCGAATGGGTACACGGTGGCGCCGGGCATGTTCTCGCCTATGTAGGGCGGTTCGTTGGCCCCCATACCGATGCCATGGCCGATAAACAGGCTGAACAGGTGGTCGTCGAGGTCATGACCACCGATCTCTTCCACGATGGCGTCGGCCGCGTCTTGGTTGGTGAATCCCGGTCTCATCTTGTCGATACCCGCCATGAGGCCTTCGTAGACGGCCGTGTAAATCTCTTGTTGGCGCCGTGATGGCTTGCCGATGATTGTCGTGCGGCCGATGTCGGCGAAGTACCCGTTCCACATGGCGCCGATGTCGATGAAGCACAGATCCATGTTTCGGGTGAGCTTGTCGGTGGCTAGCCGGTGAGGCGGCGACATGTGCTCACCGGAGGCAACGAACGGGGTGATGACGTGGGCCATCTCACCGCCTAGGTAGAACAGCGTCTGCATGGCATCGCCGGCGATCTCGAGTTCCCGCCGGCCGGCCCGGGTCTCATCAAGCGCCCGTTGCGTCACCGCGTCGCCAATGGCGCACGCCTCCTTGATGATGTCGATCTCGATGTCAGACTTGATGAGCCGAGCCCGCTGCAGGAGCTGATCGCCATCGACCATCTCGAGGTGGGGGAGGTGGTTTCGGGCGGCATCGATGAACGACATGTTGGCCGCGTCGAGACCCAGTCGCCCGCTGTCCAGCCCTCGATTCTGGAGGATCGGTCGGAGGATGTCCTTCACGAAACCGTCGACCAATTCGGCCTGCTCCATGATCGGAATGGCGTGCGCCTCGCCGATCCACGGCATCCCCAGTCGAGCCTTGTCGATCTCACCGCCCGAGCACAGCAATACCGGATCGTCGTTGGGCTGGAGCAGCACACCGTTCAGCGCGGTTGTCTTGCCGGCGATGAGCTGCGCCCGTAATGAGGTCAGATAGCGGACGTTTTCGTCCTTCCACACCAGCAATCCGTCCACGCCCTGGTTGCGCAATTCGATTTGGGCGGCCTGTACGCGCTCGGTCCGGAGACGAGACATGTCGTATCGGGCTTCCCAGTCGACTGCGAATGGCCCCTTTGCGTAGCCCATCATCAGTTCTCCGATCGGACACAGCCTACAGAGACGGGCGATCGCGTCGCTTCCTCCCCCGCGGTCGGAGTGCGCCGCCAGTGCGCGCCACTTATTCTGGCCCCACCAGTCACCGAGCTTCGTCGGGGAACCGCTGCATGACATCGTCGGAGATCAACCCGCTCCATATCGCCATCGCTGGCGGATCCATCGGGGGACTGACGGCCGGCATTCTGCTTCACGAACTCGGTCACGATGTCCACGTCTACGAACGCTCCACTAGCGCCCTGGAGGGTCGGGGCGCGGGCATCGTCGTACTGCCGATGACCGAGCGCTACTTCACGGAGAAAGGCTCTGCGCTGGGCGAAGGCCGCGCCGGGGCCGCCGACGTGGCCCTGACCCTCACGAACTGGAGCTATGTCGATCAGTCCGGGTCCTTGGTTGACGAAGCTCCGACCTACAACCGGTTCACCTCTTGGAACACCCTTTACCGGGCATTGCTCGAAGTGCTGCCGAGCGACCGCTATCACCTGTCCCACTACGTCACGGGATGCGCCCAGTCTTCGCAGGGCGTCACCATTTCGTTCGAGCACGGAGAATCCCGTGACTGCGATCTGCTGGTGGCGGCCGACGGCATCGCATCAACGGTGCGTAGCCTGGTCTCACCGCACACCACCACCGAATACGCCGGGTATGTGGCCTGGCGCGGCACCGTGCTGGAACGCGACTTGGAGCCGACCACCGCGGCGATATTCGAAGACGCCATGATCTATCAGGTGCTCGATCACGCCCACGTCCTGGCTTATGCCATCCCGGGGCCGGGAGACTCGATAGTCCCGGGAGAACGAGCACTCAACTTCGTGTGGTATCGCAATGCGCCGGGGGCCGAGTTCGAAGAGCTGATGGTGGATCGAAATGGGGTGCGCCGGCCAGCCACCATGCCGCCCGGCCTGGCCCAAGACCAATATGTGGCTGAGCTTCGCGACGACGCCGAGCAACTGCTAGCCCCGCAGTTGCGCGATCTTGTCCTAGCCTGCGAGGAGCCGTTCATCCAGGCGATCTTTGATATGGCTGCGGACCGATTCGTACATGGCCGGATCGCGCTCATAGGCGATGCGGCCACCGCACTGCGCCCTCACGTGGCGGCCGGAACGGCCAAGGCGTGCGCCGACGGCTGGGCGCTACGCGACCACCTCGACGGGGGCCGCGACCTGGATGCCGCACTGGCTGATTGGGAGCGCCAACAGCTCGATCTGGCCCAGTCTGCTGCCTCCAAGTCGCGACGCATGGGTCAACGAGCGCAATTCGAGTCGACGTTGGTTCCTGGTGACCCTGCGTGGCGGTTCGGCTTGTTCGGACCAGGAGACTGAACCGGCCGCCCCGACCAATGTGACCGCGGCTCTACGCCGGTGCCGATCGGCGGAGCCCCAGCAAGGAATTCGCCACCAACACGGCGATGACGACCGCTCCGCCGACTAGCGCTTCGAAGTTGGGCTGCTCCTCCAGTATCCACCAGACCCACAAGGGGCCCAGCGTGGTTTCGAGGAGCATCAGTAGGCCGGTCTCAGGGGCAGAAATTCGCCGGGGGCCGAGTGCGATCAACCCGAATGCGATGGGTAGGACGAGCACCCCACTGGGAATCAGCACCGCGACGTCTTCGCCAGTGATGCTGAAGGGATCGGCGAACCAGACGTTGAAACCCGCGGCCAGCAACGCACCGATTCCCCAAGCCGGGACCATGCTGATGTGGCTGCTGCGGCGTATGACCGTGAGACCGATGGCCATGGCCAATGCGGCTCCCGCCGCCGCGAAATCGCCGCCTAAACGACCGGTTCCGATGCTGCCGAAGAATATGTACACGATTGCCCCCAAGCTCGCCGTCACTGCCAGCCACACCCGCAAGGGGACGGGCTCGCCGAGGAAAATCCAGCTGAGCACGGCGGCAAACAGGGGAGTGGTGGCGAAGATGACCAAGGTGTTGGCCACACTTGTGTGGGTGATCGACGTGGTGAACAAGGTGAGCTGCGATGCGAACAGCACGGCCAGCACCAGCCCGACGCGTCCAACAGACCGGTAGTGAGCCAGGGCGCTGCCCCGCAGCCACACGGCGGTTCCGACCACAATGGTTAGCCCCGTCAGGGTGCCTCGCCAGAACACGATGGTCCAGGCATCGGTTTCGACGAGCCGAATGAGCAGGCTGTCCGGTGACAGGACCAGGACGCCGATCGTCGTCAGGAGTAGCCCGGTGGCGTGCGACGACAGTCGTGGTGGCTTGCCCGCGATCCTTTCTGTCACTGGCGTTGGGGCTACTTGATTGCCTGGGGGTTGAGGGGCGAGCCCACAGCCCGGGGGATGACGAGCGGCGGGGCCACAAGCTGGAACTCGTACACATCGTCCTCGGCGCAATCGGCGGCTAATTCATCGAGGTACCAGATCTCGCCGACGAACAGTCCCATGCTGACCACCATGACCAAGTGGAGGGGTTGGAAGCTTCCCTCGATCTCGTTCGGCCGCACCTCGGCACCCCAGGTATCGGTGGCAATGGCCGCGACTTCGCGATCGGCAAGCCAGGGCGCGGCCAACAGCGACAACCCCGGTGAGTCGCCCGCCGAGAACCCATCCCAGCCCGGCAGACCGCGGCGACGAGCCATGTCGCCGGTTCTGATCAGGACGATGTCCCCGGTGCCCACTTCGACGCCGTGATGCTCACAGGCGGCGTCCAGGTCATCGCCGGTGATCGCATCCCCGGGTTGGAGGTGCTCGACGCCGCGTATCAGCGGAATGTCCAGCAAGACGCCGCGCGACACCACGGTCTTCTGGTTTTCGATGCCGTTCTTTTCGGCCCCGGTGCTCGACACCAGACGGGCGTCATAGCCGTTGTACATCACGCCGTCGTGAAAAATGTGGGCTAGCGCATCCCACTGCGTGCCGCCCTGTAAGAACAAGAACAGCGTGTCGTCCGCCACACCCCAACCCATCGGCCAGTCCTGGGCGCCCTCGACGTGGTCGGTGCCGGTGGCGACCATCTGATGGATTGGGTTGACGCGCCCGAAAGCACCCGTCTGGGGCCCGTTGCCGTCTAAGGGGAGCTCCAGTGAGAAGACCTTTCCCTGACGAACAAGACCGGCCGACTCGATGATTTTCTCCGGGGTGATGTGGTTCAGGGTTCCGAGTTCGTCATTGTCACCCCAACGACCCCAGTTGCGGTATTCATCGCAGTACTGGTTCAACAGATCAACGGTGATGTTTGGGGTAGCCATGCGCTCGACTCCTCCTTCGGGTGTTCTAATGCCACGAAGCTGGCGAACGTGGCGTGGGCTGCATACTTGACGCGATTGCTTCGAGTTTCAAGTGTGGCCCTGATTTCAGCGCTGATCAGTGGGAGCCGCCGTGGAGCCGGCGCCGGATGTGGGCAGCCGCGGCGTGAACGAGCCGCACGCGCGGCGTGCGCCAGCACTGCAAATGGTGTTCCCCTTCGCTCTCGAGGCATAGGTTGCACGAGGTGCAATCGAGCTGACCCCGTCGACCGGCCTCGACCTGGGCAACCAAGTCGGGCTCGCGAATGAGAGGCCGGGCCAGGCAGACGAAGTCGCAGGATCCCTCGGCCAGGACCCGTTCCATCGTCTCGGTGGTGCGGATCCCACCCACCAGCAGCAACGTCAAGTTGGGGACAGACGCTCGAATGGCGCGGGCGAACGGCTCGAAATACGCCTCGCTGCTCGGCGATGACAACAACCGGAAGTAGAGGTGGTCGGCCAAGGCCCTTCGCCTATCGACAGCAACGTATTTCTGGCACGAGTCGGCTCCCGAGGCCATCAGCCCAACGCTCACCTCAACAGCGTCCAATCCGAGGCTGGCCAGTGCACAGACTCGCTCAACGCTCTCGGCGAGCTGGAGGCCGTCGCCGAACTGGTCGACCATGCCCACTTTGGCGGTCACCGGGAATTCAGGCCCAACCGCTTGGCGGACCGACTGGTACACCCGGGTCAGCAGCCGTGATCGCTGTTCGGTGTCGCCGCCCCAGCGATCAGAACGGGTATTCGAATGCGGTGAGTTGAACGAGCTGATCAGGTAGCCGTTGGCAGCATGGATGTGCACTCCGTCGAACCCCGCGTCCACCGCTCGGACGGCGGCCGACCCGAAGGCATCGACAACTTCTTCGATCTCTTCGTCGCTGGCCGCCTCAGCCACCGACCCGGTCAGGGCATTGGCGGTCGAAGACGGGGCGAGCTGTTCGATGTCGGGCATTCCGCCCTGATTTCCCGCGTGGGCCAGCTGGGCGAATATCCGCCCGCCCACCTGATGGACCGCGTCGGTGAGCTGGGCCAGCCCGGGGGTCATAGCATCGGCGTGGATCCCCGTCTGGTTCGGCAGCGATTGGCCGCGAGCGTGAACAAAGGCGTGTCCAAGGATCGAAAGGCCCACCCCGTTAGCGGCCAGTGTCCGGTGGAGCTCGATGAGCTCGGGGGTGACGGCACCGCTCTCGGTGGCCATGGTCTCCGACGTCGCCGCCCGGACGAAGCGATTCTTGATTTCAAGGCGCCCAATTCGACCGGGCGTGAACGCGTGCATTGGAGTCCTCTCGGGTGATGTTGCGGTTCTCTAGAACAGTTCTGCAAAGGCTCCTAAACTGCGCGGGCCAACGCAAGCGATCTGACCTGACGAGGGGACTCATGAGCACAAGCAGCGAGGTGCGAGACGGTATGCGGATCGACTGGGACGTCGCCATCGAGATGGATGACGGCCTTCAGTTGCGAGCAGACGTATATCGGCCCGACGACGACGGCAGCTATCCGGTGATCTTGAGCTACGGCCCTTACGCCAAGGGCCTGGCTTTCCAAGAGGGCTACCCGAGCGCCTGGGACCGCATGGTGGAGGAGCACCCCGACGTGGCGGCCGGTTCGACCAACAAGTACCAGAACTGGGAAGTCTGCGACCCCGAGAAGTGGGTTCCTGAAGGGTACGTATGCGTTCGGGTGGACTCCCGAGGGGCGGGCCGCAGCCCCGGCTATATCGACCATTTCTCACCCCGCGAGACCCAGGACTTCTACGAGTGCATCGAGTGGTCCGGCGTTCAGCCCTGGTCCAACGGCAAGGTCGGTCTGTCGGGGATCTCGTACTACGCCATCAACTCGTGGCACGTCGCCTCGCTCCAGCCTCCCCATCTCACGGCGATGATCCCCTGGGAGGGGGCCGCCGACTGGTATCGGGACATGACCTACCACGGAGGCATCCTGTCGACATTCTGGGACAACTGGTACGACATGCAGATCAAGACCGTGCAAAACGGTGTCGGCGAGAACGGAGCGAGGAGCATCGTGACCGGCGAGTTGGTGGCGGGTCCCGACACGCTGAGCGAAGAAGAGCTGCGGGCCAATCGTTGCGACTTCGGCAACGAGATCGCCTCCCACCCGCTCGACGACCAGTACCACAAAGACCGATCTCCTAATTGGTCAAAGGTGACCGTGCCGTTCCTGTCGGCGTCCAACTGGGGCGGGCAGGGACTTCACCCTCGAGGCAACGTTGAGGCCTACATCCGCGCCGCTTCCACCGAGAAGTTCCTGGAGTGCCACGGCATCGAACACTGGACCGAGTACTACACCGACTACGGGGTGCAGCTCCAGAAGCGCTTCTTCGCTAAGTATCTCCAGGGAGACGACGCCGCGTGGGACGACCAGCCGAGAGTGCAGCTGTTGGTACGCCACGTCGACCGCTTCGTCGAACGGGCCGAATCCGACTGGCCGATCCCGCGAACCGACTGGACCAAGCTCCACCTCGACCCTTCGGACCAGACGTTGGTACAAGAACCGGTCACCGCCGAGGCGACGATCACCTACGACGCCATGGGCGATGGGCTCACGTTCTTCATGGCACCGGTCGAAGAGGAGACCGAGGTGACCGGCCCACTGGCGACGAAGCTCCACATCTCGTCGTCTACCACTGACGCCGATTTGTTCTTGGTGTTTCGGGTTTTCGATCCGGATGGCGAAGAAGTGACGTTTATGGGCGCGATCGACCCCCACACGCCCATCGCTCAGGGCTGGCTGCGGGCATCGCATCGCAAGCTGGACGAGTCGTTGTCGGAGGAGTGGCGGCCGTACCACACCCACGACGAAGAGCAGCCGCTGACGCCGGGGGAGGTCTACGAGCTCGACATCGAGATCTGGCCCACTTCGATCGTGATCCCACTGGGCTATCGCGTCGGCTTTTCGATTCTCGGCCGCGACTACGAATGGGATGGCGATACCACCGGGCTCCACCTGTCGAACTTCAAGAACGAGCTGCGGGGCTGCGGCCCGTTCCTGCACGACGACGTCAGGAATCGCCCGCCGGAGATCTTCGACAACCAGGTCACAGTTCACTTTGGTCCTGCCTACCCCAATTGGGTCCTGGTCCCGCGCATCCCCAACGGCTAGGGCGGCTCTACCTCAAAGGCGCCCATGAGCTGGGCCAACAGCCCGTAGTAGCCCACAACCATCATCAATTCGACGAGGCGGTCTTGCCCTAGCTCCTCCAACGCCCGGCGGTACACATCGTCGGCGATGGATCTGTTGTGCAGGATCGACTGGCAGACGTCGTAGGCGGCAATCAGATCGGCGGCATCCAAATCGGGCCGGGAGCCGGCCCGCAGGGCGGCGACCTGGTCATCGGTCAACCCGACGCGGCGGGCGATCGACTCATGGGCCCACCGCTCGAACTCGCAGTCGTAGTAAGTCGCAACCACCAGGATGGCCAGCTCTCGCACCGGTGCGCTGAGCTCGGTGTGGAACCTCAGCGCGGCGCCGAGTTGCTGGATGACGTCGCCCACGCCCGGGCTGTAGAGCAGCACGTTGAAGGGTCCGACCAAGGCCCCGCTTTCGTCGGTCAGCGGAAATGACGCGTCTTTGGCGCGATCGCCTCCCGCGATGGAGTCGTAAAGAGCCCGCTGATCCGGGTCGAGGTCTCCCGGGGGCAGGCTGGGGAGTCGCGCCATGTCAGCCGAGGTCGACGATGGCGGCGACCGATCCGCCCCCTGCGGGGCCGGATTGGAGTCCGGCAACTGAGACGAACACGGCGGGGTCTCCCAGCGCCGCGGCGGCCACGCCCCCCACGGCGGCCTTGGTGTGGTGGGTGTGGTGGATGTCCGAGTCGTTCTGCGAGACCTGTCGCCGGCCCCGCAGTCGCCCGCTGGGATGGATTTCGCACTTGATGAAGCAGTTGACCACACGACCGTCGAGGTCCTCGGGGATGGGCCGCTCGGGCAGGTCGAGGCCGGCCGATCGAATCGCTCGGTAGATCCCGGGGAAATCGAGGTTGTCCTCCATGATCGAGTGGCCCGACCGATAACGGCCTCCTACGCCGAGGCGATTGCCGACCACCACGACTTGGGCCTGGGTCTGCTCGACGCCCGACGAGCACGATGCCACCGACGAGTAGACGGAGAGGTCTCTGGCGATCTGGTCCTCGCGGGGCCTTTCGATCTCGCCCAGCGCGGTGGCGATGCCCAAAGCCGACGTGGCATTGGAGACCGCCATCGATTCCATGGTGTCCTCCAAGGCGACCGTCTTGCCCCGGGCATGGGCGTCGGCGATGCGTTCCGCGGTCAGCAACGGCGTCTTGGT
>JAPPKI010000012.1 GCA_028820035.1 bacterium
GCCCATGGACGCTCCAAGACTTCGATGGCCTCTTGCCCAGCGAGGTGTTCCGGCGGAACTTCCTCACCTGCTTCATCGTCGACGACCTCGGCATCGAACTCCGCCACCGCATCGGCGTGGAGAACATGGCGTGGGAATGCGACTACCCCCACAGCGACTCCACCTGGCCCACCGCCCCCGAACAGCTCATGGAGCAGTTCGAGCGCTGCAATGTGGGGGACGCTGACATTGCAGCAATGACCCATGAGACCGCGATGCGCTGGTACAACTTCGACCCGTTCACCCACATCGACCGAGCCAGCGCCACGGTGGGTGCGCTGCGGGCATCGGTGTCCGATCACGACATCTCGATCAAGCCGCGTAGCAATCGACAGATCGCCCCCGACGAAAAGATCGAACATTTCCGCAAGCGCGCTCGCGCCGCCATTGAAGCCGGCATCGCGAGCTGAAAGGACGATCCATGGCCGACCCCACCGCCACGGTGCTCCGCCCTGCCGGGGTCCTCGATGTTGACAACGGCGAGGTGCTCGCAGGAGCCGCCATCCGTGTCGAGGGCAACCGCATCACCGGGATCGGAGACGTCGATGCCGATGTCCACGAGGTGATCGACCTCCCCGAGATCACCCTGATGCCCGGGCTGATGGACATGGAGGTAGACCTCGTGCTCGGGGGTCCCGGCGCGGGGCTGAGCGACCCTGTTCGAGTCGACCCGGTGAAGATGACGCTGCGGGCCGCGGCGAATGCACGGCGAACGCTGCGGGCTGGGTTCACCACAGTGCGCAACCTCGGACTGTTCGTGAAAACGGGGGGCTATCTGCTCGACGTGGCGCTCAGCGAGGCCATTGACGCCGGTTGGATCGAGGGGCCGCGCGTCGTGCCCGCCGGACACGCCATAGTCCCCACTGGAGGCCATCTCGATCCGAGCGCCCAGTCGGGGCTGGCGCCGGGCATCATGCCGCTCACCGTCGAGGAGGGGGTGGCCGACGGGGTTGACGAGGTGCGCAAGGCGGTGCGCTACCAGATTCGCCACGGCGCCCAGCTCATCAAGTGCTGTGCGTCGGGCGGGGTCATGACCCCCACCGGCCCGTCAGGGGCCCAGCAGTACTCGGCCGAGGAGTTCGCGGCCATCGCCGACGAGGCCCATCGGCGAGGACTGAAGGTGGCCGCCCACGCTCACGGCGACATCGCGGTCAACGCCGCTCTGGATGCCGGCATCGATTGCATTGAACACGGCTTCATGATCACCGCCCCCACCATCGAGCGCCTGCTGGAGACCGACACGTTCTTGGTATCGACCACGGCGCTCACCGAGAACTGGGACGTCTCGAACCAGCCGCCGGCTCTCCAAGCCAAGGCGAGTGAGGTATTCCCCAAGGCCAAGGCCTCGATTACCGCCGCCATCGAGGCCGGGGTGAAGATCGCGTGCGGCACCGACGCTCCTGCGATCTTCCACGGTCGCAACGCGGAGGAACTCGAAGTGCTGGTGAAGCGGGGCATGACTCCTCTCGGGGCTATTCGGGCGGCGACAACGGTGGCCGCCGAGCTCATCGACCGGCCCGATCTCGGGCGACTCGCCCCGGAGATGCTGGCCGACATCGTGGGCGTGCCCGGCAACCCGCTGCACGACATCTCCGTTACCCGGCGCATGGCGTTCGTGATGAAGGACGGACGCGTCCACAAGCAGCCGTAACGGCAAGAGGAGATCCCATGGCTCATTTCCCGAAACCAGCGGAAGGCAGTTGGACCCAGCACTATCCGGGGCTGGGCACTGGGCCTATCTCGTACCGCGACTCGTTCGATCCCCACTACTGGCAACAGGAGATCGACAGCATCTTCACCAAGGAATGGCTGTGCGTGGGACGTGTCGAGCAGCTCTCTCGAGTCGGCAGCTACTTCACCAAGGAGTTCGAGTGGGCGAATCGCAGCCTCGTCATCGTCAAGGATCAGGGCGAAACCATCCGGGCGTTCCACAACATCTGCCGTCACCGTGGCAACAAGCTCGTCTGGCACGACTATCCGGGTGAGGAGACCTCGGGCTACTGCCGCCAGTTCTCGTGCAAATACCACGCCTGGCGCTACGCCCTCGACGGATCACTGGTGTTTGTGCAGCAGGAGGAGGAGTTCTTCGACCTCGACAAGGAGAACCTCGGTCTCGTGAGCGTGGCATGCGACGTGTGGGAGGGGTTCATCTTCGTGAACCTCGACCCGCAGCCGTCCCAGACCCTGACCGAGGCGCTGGGCGACCTTGCTACCGGCCTGGCCGGCTACCCCTACGGTGAGATGACCCAGCGCTACAACGTGACTTCGAAGATCAACAGCAACTGGAAGCTGTTTATCGACGCGTTCGTCGAGTTCTACCATGCCCCGATCCTCCACCAGCAGCAGTCGACTTCTGAGGAGGGCCAGAAGCTCGCCGCGGTCGGATTCGAAGGGCTCCACTACGAGTTGTTCAGCCCCCACTCCATGGTGTCGTCGTGGGGCGGCATGGCGCCGCCGGCCGACCCGCGCATGGTCAAGCCGATGGAGAACTTCCTTCGCAGCGGGCTGTTCGGGCCGTGGGACAAACCGGCCGTTGTCGACAACAACGAGAACCTGCCGCCCCTGGTCAATCCGTCGGGGCACCGAGCCTGGGGCATCGACTCGTTCCTGCTGTGGCCCAACTTCATGATCCTGATTTGGGAGACGGGCTGGTACCTCACCTACTCGTACTGGCCCGACAGCCCAAACTCGCACACCTTCGAGTCCTCGCTGTACTTCGTGCCGCCTGAGACCTCCTCGCAGCGGGTGGCACAGGAATACGCATTCTCGGTGTTCAAGGAGTTCGCCCTCCAAGACGCGAACACGCTCGAAGCCACCCAGTCGATGATCGAGACCGGCGTGGTGGACACATTCGTGCTGAATGACCAGGAGGTGCTGTGCCGCCACCATCACGCCGCGGCGCGAGAGCAAGTGGCGGCCGGTCGGCGTCCGGACTCCTATCCGTGGATGCCGGCGGAGGTCTCCGCATGAGCACCCCCCTGGCTCTGCCCGAGGAGTTCGCAGATCTGGCCCAGTTCGAAGACTGGGCCCTCGAGACGTGGAGGGAGCGGTACGAGAAGCGCCTAGCGTCGACGGTCGAAGAGATGCAGGCCCTCTATGACGCCATCACCCCGCGAATCGAAGAGATCCTCTCCTACTGCGACCGCCATGACCTGGCCGCACTGCCCGATGAGGTGCGAAACCTGATGTTCTTGCTGTTCTCGCTGTGCGAGGCATCGCTGCCGGTGGAGATCTGGCGCCAGCCGAGAGTGCCCGACAGCGGCGCCGCCGATCTCACCATGGTGGCCGAGCCCCGACTGTGACCGGCCCCCGATTCGGGGCATGCGGCACCAATGAGGCGAAGGGATCGAGGCCGGCTGCTACTTCGGTCTGCGTGGCGCGCTTGGAGGGACTCGAACCCCCGGCCTTCTGATCCGTAGTCAGACGCTCTAATCCAACTGAGCTACAAGCGCGAGCAGCAGCCAGTGTACCCGGCGCCTTGGCCATGGTTGCCACTGGATTGGCGCGATCACGCCCGCCGCTGCGACCTTGGGGTCGGACTGGCTATTGATCCTTAAGGGCAGACAGCTGGTCGAAGGGAACTACTCGGGCATCGGCGGTGGGGAGGGGGGCATCAGAGCGGAACCAGCGGAGGCTCAGCGATCCAGTGGGATGGCCGGCGGTGTCCAGCCAGTTGGGCAGTCCGGGGTCTTCGTGGGCCACTACCAGCCGCACGGTGCCGTCGTCGCGGCGCACCGCGGTGTCGCCGTTGATGACCGCGGTTCGATTTCGCCAGTCCACCGACTCGCCCCAGTAGGTGAGCAGCACCCATCCCCAATAGTCGGCCCCGCCCGACGGGTCGAAATCCACAACCAGCGCCTCGTCAGGGCCGAGTTCCCAGTCGCCGAAGAGGTAACGCACGTTGTCGGGGGTGAGCAAGTCGCCATCGTCGTGCATCGGTTGAATGGTGTTGACGAGCTCTGCGATCGGCGGCGGCTTCCTCGTCTGCACCCACCAGCCGAACGAACCGGTGGTATAGAGCACGGCCTGCTCCAGTCCCCGGCGAAGCTGATCAAGAGTGAACGGGGGGGCAGGCCCCGCCGACGGGATGGCCTCGATGGAGGGCCGGGGATGGGCCAATCTCACGTCTCGATCGGTGAAGTAGGTGCGAAGGATGACGGAGCTGGCGTCGGGCTCCAGGCGCAGATGATTGGTGTTGTCGGGTTGGGGGTCGGGGGTGAGCAGCAGCTCATAGGCGCCGTCGGGGTCCACCCGCAGCGTGGTGTCCTCCACCGCGTCGACCAGCCGGCGGACGCCGTCACTCCGGTAGTCCCCGGCGTACACCCCTACCTCCACCGCCACCGCCCCGGCCATCGTGGCGTTGATCCGGTACGACCGGTCGCCGCTGATAATGGCCCAGAAATAAGCCTGGTCGGGGTTGTCTCCCATGTATTTGCGGATGGTGGTCTGGTACTCCACGAAGTCTGGTCGCTCCGGATCGGACCGCTCCAGGCATTTCTCCAGCGCAAAGGTCGCGTAGCGGCTCAGAGCGCGGATTCCCTCGGCCCGCAGATCGGGATCATCGGGCGTCCCCGCGGCCAGCACCAACTCCCCGGCATCGGCCATTGCCTGGCAGTACGCCCGCCAGACCTCTACTGAAGGATCCACGGGCCCAAATGCGTCACCCATGATCGGATACTACTTCCGCAGGAAGACAGTCATCTGAGAAGCTTGACTCATCGAAGATCGACTGACCGAGCGGGACTTCGACATCGTCATCATCGGCGCCGGCGCCGCGGGGCTGTACGCGCTCCACCGGCTGCGCGGGCTCGGTTTGTCGGCCAAAGTCTTCGAGAAGGGCGACGGGGTGGGCGGCACCTGGTATTGGAACCGCTATCCCGGCGCCCGGTGCGATGTGGAGAGCTGGGACTACTGCTACACGTTCTCGGAGGAGCTCGAGCAGGAGTGGGAGTGGACCGAGCGGTTTCCCACCCAGCCGGAACTGGAGCGCTACTTCAACCACGTTGCCGACCGCTTCGACCTGCGCCGGGACATCGAGTTCAACACCCGGGTGGAGCAGGCCCGCTTCGACAACGACCGGAATCGCTGGATCATCCGCACTTCAGCGGGCGCCACGATGTCGGCCCGGTTTGTGGTGTCGGCTGCGGGCTGCCTCTCAGAGGTGAATACGCCTCGGTTCGAGGGAGCCGAGATGTTCGAAGGCCGGCAGATCCACACTGCCCGATGGCCGAAGGGCGGCATCGACGTGACCGGGATGCGGGTCGGGGTGATCGGCACCGGTTCGACCGGCGTGCAGGCCATCCCGCAGCTGGCCAAACAGGCCGAGCACCTATTCGTGTTCCAGCGCACCCCGCAGTTCGCCATCCCGGCCCGCAATCGGCCAATCGACGACGCCACGCTTGAGGAGCTGAAACACAACTACCGCGAGCGGTGGGAGCTCAAGAAGGCGAGTCCGGTGGGGATGGGGCGCCGTCCTCCCGAGGTCTCGTCGGCCCTCGAAGTGGACGAGGCCACCCGGGCGAGGATCCTGGAGGATTCGTGGGCGCTTGGGGGGCCGGGCTTCGCCCGGACCTTCGACGACGTGATGACCAACGCCGATTCGAACCAGCTCACCTCTGAGTTCGTTCAGGGCAAGATCAGAGAGAAGGTCGCCGACTCTGAGGTGGCCGAGAGTCTCCTGGCCATCGATCACCCCCTCGGCTCCCGGCGGCTGATCGTGGAGATCGACTACTTCGAAACCTACAACCGACCCAACGTGACTCTGGTGGATGTTGCGAGCGCCCCAATCGAGGAGATCACGCCCCGGGGCCTGCGCACCACCGAGGGCGCCTACGACCTCAACCTGATTGTGTACGCCACCGGATTCGACGGCATGACCGGCGCCCTTTTGGCCATGGACATCCAGGGCGTCGGCGGATTGCCCCTCCGGGCCAAGTGGGCTGATGGGGCCGGCGCCTATCTCGGCCTGGTGGCGTCGGGATTCCCCAACCTGTTCATGATCACCGGCCCCGGCAGCCCCGCGGTGTTCAGCAACGTGATCTTCTCCATCGAACAGCACGTCGACTGGATCACCGACTGTCTGGCCCACATGCTCGAAAACGATCTCGACCGCATCGACTCCGACCCCGAGGCCGAAGCCGAATGGACCCGGCAAGTCCACGAGATCGCCGCCCAGACCATCATCGGCAAAACCGACTCCTGGTGGACCGGCGCCAACATCGAGGGCAAACCCCGAGGCGTCACCTTCTACCTCGGCGGTACCCACACCTACCGCGAAATCTGCGACGAGATCGCCGCCAGCAGCTACGAGGGGTTCATCCTGCGCAAGCACCAGCCCTAGAAACCAGCCACGGACCTGGGCATCGACGCTGCCACCCTGGTTTCCGAAATGCGGAAATCCCGCGACGCAGAGCTTGAATGACCGGCTGCTTCATCGACGCCTTGCCGACTAGCGAAATCAACCACTTGCCAGCCTCTATCTTTTTGTAGCCCTGTTAGGCTACAAATGTGGCTATAGCCAAATCTACAACACTGCGGGTGTCCACAGAGCTTCGAGACGAGATCGCTCGGCTCGCTGACCTGATGGACACAACGATGCAGGAAGTCGTGGCCGAAGCGGTGCGCGTGCTTGGCCGCGACGAGTGGTGGTCGTCGGTTCATGAGGCTCTCGACGATTTGGACGAGCAAGAGGTCGGTTCTTATCTGGCCGAGGCCAAGGTTCTCGGGGGCGCATCGCCGGATGGTTTGGATGGAGCTTGAGTCGCAGTTGGTTCGAGGCGACATATGGTCTGTCGATTTCGGATCCAATCCTGAGGACCCTGAGCAAGCACTTCTTCGTCCTGCATTGATCGTCTCCGATGACCGACTGCATCACCCGAACCTGAAGATGGTGATCGTGGTGCCAGGCACCTCAACGGTGCGCAGGGTGCCGCTGCACGTGGTGGCCGAGCCGGATAGCCGCAATGGCTTGGATGAGCCGACAGCCTTCCAAATCGAACAAGTCAGGGCGGTTTCGGTTGGCCGCCTCCGCGAGCGGCTGGGCCAGCTCGATGCAGCCAGCAGATACGCCATAGACGAGATCCTGCGGAACGCGCTCAGCCTCTAGCGCCGCCGCAATTTCCGCTGATACACCGTCGGCAAGACCGATTCCTGATGGGCAAGCACTTGTCCTAATGGTCAATCGGCGTGTCGCTTGGTGCGCTGCACGCCGCGCTAGCCGCGGAACAGTTGCTTGACTCGCTGGACGGCGGGGGTCCAAAGCCACTCGGTCTCGGTGAAGCGACGGTAGTTCTCGCCGGGCAGCCCGGTGGGGTCGTAGAAACTCTTGTCGGTGTTCTTACGCAGGTCGGCTGTCCTCTTCAATATCTTCCAGGAGGCGTACACCGCCCCCTTGTGGGTCCAGCCCTGCCGCATGTAGTTCCAGTTGTCGGGGGCCAGGTCTTGGGCCGCGGCAAAGTGCTTGAGGGCGCGCTCGCTGTCGCCCGCTGCCTCGAAGTGCAGCGCCAGCTTGAAAGTCGCCTCGGCCAGCAGCTTGTCGTCGTCGACGGGCTTGAGCTGCTCGGCCAGCTCCCGGCTCGACCAGACGTGCTCGCTTTCGGCCCCCCGTTCGATCCAGTCGCGGGTGGCATCGGCGAAGGAGTCGTCGCCGGCCCGGACCTTGCCGAGGCCGAACCCAATGGACACCTCGGACGGGTACACGCCCTCGTTGCTGCGGACGATCTGTCCGTCCTCGTCGATCCAGGCGGCCGACGGCACATTCACCCAGCCGAACAGCGAACTGATCTCATGAGTCGGGTCGACGACACAGCGGTAGGTCGGCTTGGCCTTGTCGAACCACTTGTTGATCGCGCTGGGGTCACCGGAGTCCTGGGCCACGCTGATGAGCTCGAAGCGGTCCGGGCCGATCGATTCGTACAGTTCCTGCCAGACCGGCAGGCTGAAGCGGCAGCCTCACCACGATGACCAGGAGAACAGCACCACCTTGCGGCCGCGGAAGTCTGAGAGCTTCAACACGTCGCCGTTGCGGTCAGTCAACTCGAAGTCAGGGGCGACTGCGGACTCGAGCCCCATGCGGCGGACTTCGGGTATAGAGCCGAGGCTCCATACGTCGCCGTCGCGCACGTACTTCTGGCCCAGCAGGTCGGCGAACTCCGAGTAGTTGAACCACACCCAGTCCTCGGCGTCGGCAATCCACTCCTCTCGCTTGTGCTCCGGCACCGGCACGCACAGATCGCCCAGGCACGCCCCCTGCGGTTTCATCTGCCAGCCGGTGGCCTTGGGGAGCTCGCCGAGCCGCACCCACAGGGTCTCGGTGTCGTCAGTCCGCGCGGCGACTTCGTTCGTCTTGCCGTTTGAGAGGATGATCACGATTGCTCCAGGAGTCGATGAACCCGGCCACCCAGGCGACCTGCCATTGCCTCACAATATTTGCTACTCCATTGCAACGCACCTAGGCCTACTTCGAGTTCGACGACCTTGAAGGAGACGGGGACTGCGACTGGCGGAAGGTGTGGGATTCAAACCCACGGTGACCCGGAGGCCGAGGCCGAATAGACCCGGCAAGTCCACGAGATTGCCGCCAGCGGCTACGAAGGCTTCGTCTTTCAATCGACCGTTGGGGCTCTGCTAGATGGCGGGGTTAGGAATCCGGGAGTTGGGTGAAGGGGACTACTTGGGTTTGGGCGGTGGGGAGGGGGGCGGTGGAGCGGAACCAGCGGAGGCTGAGCGATCCGGCGGGATGGCCGGCGGTGTCTAGCCAGTTGGGCAGGCCGGGGTCTTGGTGGGCAACTACCAGCCGCACTGTGCCGTCGTCGCGGCGCACCGCGGTGTCGCCATTGATGACCGCGGTGCGGGTCCGCCAGTCCACCGTCTCGCCCCAGTAGTTGAGCAACACCCACGCCCAGTAGTCGGCTCCACCCGACGGGTCGAAGTCCACAACCAGCGCTTCGTCGGGCCCGAGCCGCCATTCTCCGGATAGGTAACGCACGTTTTCGGGGGTGTGCATGTCGCCTTCGTCAACCAAGGGCGGGAAGGTGTTGACGGGCGCGGTTTGGAGCTTCTCCTGCTTGTGATTCACCCACCAGTCGAACGCCCCCGCGGCAAAGAGCGCGGCAATCTCCAGCCCCAATTGCAACTGCTCGGGGGTGAGCATGGGAGTCGGCCCAGCCGCCGGTAGGGCTTTGATGGTCGGGCGGGTGTGGCTCTGACGCACGCTCAGGTCGGTGAAGTAGGTGCGGATGAGCACTGAGCTGGAGTCGGGTTCTAGGCGGAGTTGGTTGGGATTGTCGGGCTCGGGGTCGGGCGTGAGCAGCAACTCGTAGCTTCCGTCGGGGTCAACTCGAAGGCTTGTGTCCTCCACGGCATCCACCAGGCGTCGTCCGCCTTCGCCGGCGAAGTTCCCGGCGTACACCGAAATCTCCACTGCCACCGCTCCGGCCATGGTGGCGTTGATGCGATAAGAGCGGTTGCCGTCGATATTGGCGGAGAAATAGGTCTGGTCGGGGTTGTCGCCCATGAACTTGCGGATGGTGGTCTGCACATCCACGAACTCTGGGCGGGCCGGATCGCCCCGCTCCAGGCACTGCTCCAGCCCGAAAGTCACAAATCGGCTCAGCGCCCGGATGCCCTCCGCCCGCACGCCGGGGTCGTCGGGCGCGCCGGGGGCGAACACCATCTCCGCTTCCCCGGAGAAGATGGCCCCTTCGGCGCTGACGATGTCGACCTGGATCGTGGCCATGGCGGGTGCTCCAATCAGTCCGAGCCGTCGCCCTATTGCAGGCGCCTGGCCCGCTCTTCGGCCTCGTCGATGGTGCCGATCATGTAGAACGCCTGCTCCGGCAGGCGGTCGTACTCGCCGGAGACGATGGCCTTGAACCCGCTCACGGTGTCCTTCAGCGACACATATTTGCCGGGCGTGCCGGTAAAGGTTTCGGCCACGGTG